>JALUTW010000154.1 GCA_027021685.1 Chromatiales bacterium
GAGGCCGAGGCCCTGGCCCCGGCCAACCCCGTCCTGCGGGCCCGCCTGCTGGTGACCCAGGCGGAAATCGCCCTGGCCGAGGGGCGTTATGAGGAGGCCGCGCGCCTGAACCGCAAGGCCCTGGAGACGGCGGAGGGCGCATCCACCTCGGCGCCCTTCAGGGCTGCCATTGCAAACCGCCTGGGCCGGGCCCTGGAGCGCCAGGGCCGGCACGAGGAAGCCGAGCGGGCCTACCGCAAGGCCCTGGCCCTGGCCGCGGGCGATGCCGGCAAGGAGTGGGTGGTGCTCAACAACCTGGGGCTGCTCTACTACAACACCGGTGATCTCGCCCGGGCCGAGGAATACCTGAAGCAGGCCGTGGACCTTGCCCGCCGGCGCGTCAACGCCATGGGCAGGGATACCGCCGGCTCCTACACGGGCCTGGCCAAGGTGTACCTGGACCGCGGCCGGCCCCGGCAGGCCGAGGCGCTGCTGCACGAGGCCCTGGGCCTGGTGTCGCAAAACGGCATTCTCGACACCCTCTCCGGCCACCTCGTTCTTCTCAACCTGTGCATTGCCCTCAACGACTTGGAGCGGCCAGCCGAGGCCGAGACCTACTGCCGCAAGGCCGCCTCCGTGGCCCGGAATCTGGGGCCGTGGTTTCAGGTGGAGCCGCGCCTGCACCTGGCCCGGGCGCTGTCCCTCCAGGGGCGCTCCCTGACCGCCCGGCGGGCCCTGGACCAGGGCCTGGCCGCGGCGCGGCGCGCCGGCGACCCGGTGATGCTGGCCGTGGCCCACCAGAGCGCGGGGCTGTTTCATCTCAGGCAGCGGCGCCTCGAGCAGGCCCGGCGGGAGTTTCTCGCGGCGCTCGAGGCCCTGCCTCCCGACCCCGACCCGGCGCACCGCGCCGCCTCCCTTGCGGCCCTGGGCCAGACCGAGCTTCTGGACGGCAAGGCGGCCCGTGCGCTGGAGCTTTTCGAGCAGGCCGATGCCCTGCGCGCACGCACCCGGCCGGAGTCGGCCGACCGCATGTCGTCCCTGCAGCTTCGGGCCGTGGCCCACCACCGCCTGGGACAGGCGGACAAGGCCCGGCCGCTCTACCGCCAGGCCCTGGCCCTGGCCCGGCGCCTGGGCGATGCCGCCAGCGCCCGGCTGCTTGAGGACAACCTCCGGCGCCTCGATGCCAGCCAGCCCCCCGACCTGGGCGCCCTGGCCGAGGCAGGGAGGTGAGCGGGGCACCCTGTCCGGTGGCCGCCGCCCTGGCCGACGCGGTGCTGGAACGCCGGGAGGCGATGCTGGACTCGCGCCTCATGGTACGGGAGAACGAGTACCGGCGCGCGGTGGGGCGGGAGTTGCGAAAACTCGACCTGCAAGAAGAGTGGGTAGATCAGACAAAAAGAGCTGCCGACCGTTCCATCGGCCGCCTGTACGCGCGCAAGATCCCGCTGGACACCCTCAACCGCACCCGCGAGATTGCCGGCCACGCGGCGCGCATCACGGGCCACCTGGCGGCGTGGCTGGATACGGGGGTGAAACTCTCGCGCCTGGAGCGGCTGGTGCGCACGGGCAAGGGCGGGGGCGCGGCGTGGCAGGTGGTGCAGCTGGGGGCCATGGGCATGGCGGCGCTGGGCATCGGCCGGCTGTCGCGGCTGGCGACGCTGGCAGGCCGGCTGCGGTTGGCGGCTTCCGCGGGCATGGCGGCGGGTGCGGCGGGCTCGGTCACCGGCGTCGGGGTGGCGCTGTTTCTGCTGGGGCTGGCGCTGCAGATGGTGGCGGAGTGGATGCTGTCCGACTACGAGGAGACCGAACTGGAGAAGGCGCTGCGCTACGGGTTCTTCGGGCGCGATGCCTACGAGACCAACCTGTTCGGCATCCCCTACGGTCCCCACGCCCCGCCGCCGGCGCGGGTGGTGCCGGCGGACGAGGCCGACCCCGCCACGCCGCAGGACGACGATTACCCGGCGCCGGGATGGGCGCGGGACTACCGGCCGTGGTTCGTCGCGCGCGAGCTGGGGCCGCTGTACGAGGTGCTGTTTTCCTTCCGGCTGCGGGCCGAGCCGCGGTTTCTGGGCGAGATGCTCTCCTGGACCCCGCGGGCGGACGGGCACACCCTGGTGCTGTGGGGGCAGGTGGAGTTCTCCCGCTTCCTGCCCCGGCGCAGCCGGGTGGAATGCGAGTTCGTGATCCCGCGGCCCGGGCGGCGGGAAGACCGGGTGGTGCGCCTGGACGAGATGCTGGTGCTGCCCCGCGAGGAAGGCGGGGCGCTGGTGCGCCTGGACTGCTACTGGCCGGTGCGCGGCGAGGACGAGGTGAATGCCTTCTCCTTCCGCGCCCGGGTGGACGCCCACGGCGACGGGGAATTCCGGGTCCCGGCGGACGGCGAGTGGCGCGCCACCCGCGCCCGCGTGCCCGATGGCTATGACGTGACCGACCCGTACGCGGCCCGCAACATGGTCAACCAGTACATGATGCGCCTGAGCTACGACGAGATGGCCATCCGGGACCTGGCGCGGCGGGCGCTGGTGCTCATGGACCGCCTGGAGTACGGCGGGCCGGTGGACGTGGAGGAGGCCCTGGGGGCCCTGCGCCGGCGCCACCGCTACCTGCTCTCTCGCCGCTCCGACATCGAGCGGGAGCTGGCCCGGGTGGCGGAGGTCTCACCGGGCACCGAGGCCTGGTCGCGGCTGGCCCGGCGCCTGGCCCTGCGCGCCAGCGGGGAGGAGGTGCTGTGAGGCGCGTGGCACAGGCCCTTGTCCTTGCCCTGGCCCTGGCCGCCGTCGCACCGCCCGCCGCCGCCGGTCATTGGGAAAACCTGCAGCAGGAGGCACTCGATCTGGGTAACCAGGGCCGCCACCGCGAGGCCGTGGCGCGGGCGCTGGCGGCCCGCGACGCTGCCCGGGCCGAGGAGGGGACGGGAAGCGAGGCTTACCAGTCCGCCACCCT
>JALUTW010000155.1 GCA_027021685.1 Chromatiales bacterium
GGCGGGTGCCGGCCGGACGATGGCGGCCAGGCTCTCCACCTCGATGCGGTGGGGGCCGGTCTTCAGCTCCAGTGCCTTGATGTAGGAGTCCCGCGCCAGCTCCACGTTGACCGTGCGCAGGTTGCGGTACACCGCGGCATAGCTGGCATGGGTCTCCAGGGCCTGCTGCAGCAGCCTGCGCGCCTGCTCCAGCTCGCCGCGGCGGGCATGGAGCACCGCCAGGTTGTTGTAGGGTTCGGGCAGGTCGGGGTGGGCGTCGATGAGACGGCGGTAGGCCGCCATGGCCGCCTCCACCTTGCCCGCTGCCTCCAGCGACCGGGCCCGCTCGAACAACGCCTGCGCCGGCTCGGCCGCCTGCACCGCGGCGGCCAGCAACAGGAGCCCCGCCAGCACGACCCTGGTTCCCAGCAGGTCCATCACCACCTCTCTCGTGTTCCTCTTCGCCCGCCGCGCCGGCGGCAAAATCATTCGTATTTTCAGCGTGGTAAGTGTATGGGTTTGCGCCCGCTCGTGCCAGCGGCTCAGGCCGCGACCGCGGTGGGCGGGAGGCGCTCCATGAAATAGCCCAGGCAGTCCTGGTGAATGATCTCCGGATCGCGGGTGAACATGGACGGCGTCACCGGCCGGCGGGTGCGGATCTCGCCGCCGTCGAACTCCAGGTACCGGGCGGTCACGTCGCGGCCGTCCTCGTCCAGCACGCACAGGCCGGGCTCGCCGCCCGCAGTGGTGAAGCCCAGCAGGGTGCCCGGCGCCAGCTCGGTGAAGTTGAGCCTGTCCAGCTCGCCGACGAACCGCAGGTCGCCGCCGTCGGGACCGAAACCGATGCGCACGTGCCGCGGCACCTTGATCACCGCCACGGTGTGAAAGAGATCGATGTCGTGCGCGGCCACCGGGTGCCGCGGCAGCGCCGACAGGCGCAACGCCGCCTCCAGGCATTCCAGCGCATGGGCCACGCCGCGGGGTTCGCCGGGCCGGCCGCACTCGATGGTGATGGCCGGGCACAGCCGGGCGAAGGCCAGCGACAGGACCGTGTCGGGCTGGCGGAAGTAGACCACGGTGCGCGAGAACAGGAGCGCCAGGTGCTCGAACGACGGTTCCAGCCGGTTGATGCAGGCGTAGTGGGGATTGCGGCCCGTGTTGTTGTGCACGTCGATGGCCGCGAACACGCGGCGCCGGCGCATCTCGTCCAGCACCTGCTCCACCATGGCGTGCTCGGGCAGCCGGCCGCCGCCCTTCCAGATCCGGTTGTAGTCGGGCTGATCCGCCAGGTGGCGCTTGCGGTGGCGTGCCGCGGCCACGTTGCCGATGAACAGCGACAGCGCCCGCGGCAGCTCCTGCCCGGCAGGGGCCTGCAGCAGCCGGCGCGCCGCCTCCCAGCCCACGTCCTCGTTGCCGTGCAACAGCACGGAGACGAACAGCGGCTCCGGGCGGCGACCCGGCAGGTGGATGAGGGTGGGGCCGGGCAGGACCTCGTGCAGCCGCGGCGCCGGGCGCTCCAGCAGGCCGGCGGGCACGTGGTCGAGTACGGTGAGCATCGGGGGATTGTACTAGAAGGGTGCTGGGTGCTGGGTTCTAGGTGCTGGGTGCTGGGTGCTGGGTGCTGGGTACTGCGGGCTGGGGGCTGGGGGCTGGGGCAGAGGCGTACGGGGAAGCCTTCCAGCCGCCAGCCCCCGGCAGCCCCTTTATACCGTCCACCGCGACACCGGCTCGCCCGAGCGCTGGCGCTCCATGTAGGCGGCGGTGAGCGCGGCCATGTCGCGGCCGTGGCGGGCCACCCAGGCCCGCTGCCACACCGCGCCGTTGACGCCCGTCTCCAGCCGCTCGTGGACGATGTCCAGGTACTCGCGCGCATCGCTGGGGCTGACCCCCAGCCGGGCCAGCCCGTCGCGCGCCGCCGGCAACAGGACCTCGCGCAGCAGCTCCCGGGCGCTGGGCCAGCGGCGGCCGGCCCAGGTCAGCGGTGCGCGCAGGCCGAGGCGGGCGCCCTGGTAGAAGTTGTCGCGTGCCGTCCCGAAGGGAATGGACTCGGTCAGCGGCGGGTCGGCGGCGGCCAGGCTGGCCAGGGCGCCGTAGAAGAAGGCGGCGTTGGCGATGGTGTCCGGCAACGAGGGGCCGGCCGGCACCACCCGGTGCTCCAGCCGCAGGTGCGGGGTGCCGTCGTCGTCGAACCCGATGAGCGGCCGGTTCCAGCGCCAGATGGTGCCGTTGTGCAGGCGCAGGTGGCGCAGGGCCCCGGGTGGCTCGTCGAAGCGCTCCGGCAGCATCACCGGGTAGTGTTCCAGGTTCTCGCGGAAACATTCCATGAGCGATTCGCGCACGTAGCCCGAGCCGAAGGTCACGCGGCGGATGGGACCGAAGGCCGCGCCCCGGAAGCCGCCGGTGGCCACCGCCTGTTCGAACAGCGGGATGCGGGTCTCGTCCCACAGGTCGCGCCCGAACAGGAACGGCGAGTTGGCCGCGAGCGCCACCATGGGGCCCGACAGCACCATGGCGGTATTGAAGGCCGCCACCGCCGCGTCCGGGGCGAGCTGCAGGTGGATCTGGAACGAGGTGGCGGCGGACTCCAGCATCACGTCGCGGTGCACCACCCGCAGGTGCTCCACCCCGGCGATGTCGAACACCAGCGGCCGGCCCCGGCGCAGGTGGCGCACCTGGCGGTTGAGCGCCCGGTAGCGCGCCCGGTCCGACATGTTGGCCAGGGTGAGATCGTCGTCGGTCACCGTGGGCAGGATACCGATGGCGCACACGTCCGCCTCCAGCTCCGCCGCCGTGCGGCGGCAGTGCTCCCAGGTCTGCACCAGCTCCTGGTGGAGGGCGGACAGGGCGTGGTCCCGCAACGGCCGCGGCGTGCTGTTGAGTTCGATGTTGAAGCGCGCCAGCTCGGGGCTGGCCAGGGGACTGTCGAGGCGGGCGAGAAAGTCCTCGTTGACCGGCGCGGGCCGGTGCTCGCGATCCACCAGCCATGCCTCCAGTTCGAAGCCGGCCACCGGCGGCCCGTGGGCGAAGCGGCCCTCGCCGAACCAGCGCGCGAGCAGGGCCGTCTCCTCCCGCAGCCGCTCCCGGAAGCGGGCGAAATCGGCCTCGGTGTACGCGCTGTGCTCGATGTCTTCGCCCACGGGTTAGACGGGTGCTGGGTGCTGGGTGCTGGGTTCTGGGGGTTGGACAACCGTTCCGAAATCCGAGTCACCCATCCCCTTGTTCGAGCCGTGGGGCCCGGCAAGGAAACGCAGAGCACGCCATGAATCGCCGGGGCCGCGGAGAACCATACAAGGGGTGCGATCCACCGTTTCCCCGCCTCCAGCCGGATCCCGTCCGCTCACCCGGATTCGGGCTCGTGACCTGTACTTTCGATGCCTCACCGATGACCCGTTTGCCTGCTCTGCGCCCTCTGCGTCCCGGCGTCTCTGCGTTGAGTTCGTGGTGGTGAAATCAAACCACGGTAGCCAGTATTTCGGAACAGTCATTGGGGTGGCAGGGTCCGGGGACCGGGATCCCGGGCCCGCAGCCACTGGTCGAGTTCGGCCAGGCGCCCGGGCGTGCCCACGTCCCACCAGTGGCCGCGGTGGTGCTCGCCGCTCACCGCGCCCTTGTCCGCCGCCGCCCGCAGCAGCGGGGCGAGCGGAAAGGCGCCGGGCTCGCACCCGGCGAACAGCGCCGGGTCCAGCACCGCCACCCCGCCGTAGGTGAGCCGCGGCCCGCCGGCGTTGTACACCCGCCCCCGCCGCAGCACGAAGTCGCCCTGCGGATGATGGGGCGGGTTGTCCACCAGCACCAGATGGGCCAGCCCCAGCGGGGCCTCGGGCAGGCGCACCAGGGGATAGTCGCACCACACGTCGCCGTTGACCACGACGAAGGGGGCATCGCCCAGGAGCGGCAGGGCGTGGAAAATGCCACCGCCGGTCTCCAGCGCCTGCCCGCCCTCGTCGGAAAAGATCACGTCCATGCCCGGAGGCGTGCAGGCCGCGACCCCTTCGCGCAGCTTCGCCCCCAGCCAGGCACAGTTGACCACCACGTCGGTGATGCCGGCGTCCGCCAGCGCCTGGAGCTGCCACGCGATGAGTGGCCGCCCGCCCGCCTCCAGCAGCGGCTTGGGCGTGTGATCGGTGAGCGGGCGCATGCGTTCGCCACGCCCGGCGGCCAGGATCATGGCCTTCACGCCGGGCGCTCCCGGGGAACGGGCACCGTCTCCAGCGCCGGCAGCACGGTCTCCTCCACGAAGCGGCCGAGCCCGCGCAGGACCTCGTGCTCCCGCGCCGCCTCCACCACGTAGCCCAGGGTACGCGGCACGTCGGGCAGGTAGCCCGGCTTGCCGTCGCGGTGCCACAGGCGGGCGAAGATGCCGGCGGCCTTGAGATGGCGCTGCACGCCCATGAGATCGAACCAGCGGCGGAAGGTGTCCGTGCCCGCCGTGGTGAGGCCGGCCTCGCGCGCACGGCGGTGGTAGTCGTCGCGCCAGGCCGCCACCCGCTCCGCCGGCCAGCGGATGTAGCAGTCGCGCAGCAGCGAGACCAGGTCATAGGTCAGCGGCCCGCACACCGCATCCTGGAAATCGAGAATGCCGGGATTGGGCGCCGAGACCATGAGGTTGCGCGAGTGGTAGTCGCGGTGCACCGCCACCTGCGGCTGGTCCAGGGCGTTGGCCACCAGCGCGTCGAAGGCGGCCTCCATCGTCCTGCGCACCGGCGCCGGCAGCTCCAGGCCCAGGTGCCGGGCGAGCAGCCAGCGGGTGAACAGGTCCAGCTCCTCGCGCAGCAGGTCTTCGTCGTAGGGCGGCAGCCGGCCGCCGGGGTCGGGGAAGTCGCGCTGCAGCACCAGCAGGGCGTCCAGGGCATCGCCATAGAGAGCATCGGCGCTGTCTCCGTCCAGCGCCTCCAGGTAGGTGCGCGTGCCCAGGTCGCTGAGCAGCACGAAGCCCCGCGCCTCGTCGGCGGCCAGCACCTGCGGCACGTGCAGGCCCAGCCCGCCCAGCCAGCCGGCGATGCGGATGAACGGCCGGCAGTCCTCCTGCGGCGGCGGCGCATCCATGACGATGCGGGTGGTGCCGTCGGCCAGGCGCAGGCGGAAGTAGCGGCGGAAGCTGGCGTCGGCCGAGGCGGGGGCGATGTCTGCCACCGGCAGGTCCAGGGTCCCGGCGACCCACTGGCGCAGCAGCGCGAGGCGTTGATCCAAGGCAGATTCTCCCTGACGCTGGTATTATACATGCCCGGCCCCACCCGGGACGCCCGTTCCAGCACGCCATGACCACCCCCCAGCGCCTGCCCATCATCGATCTCCTCCGCGGCAGCGCCATCGCCATGATGTTCGTCTATCACTTTTCGTTCGATCTGGACCACTACGGGCTGGCGCGCTTCGACTTCTACCACGACCCCTTCTGGCTCAACTTCCGCACCCTCATCGTGAGCCTGTTCCTGGGCCTGGTGGGCGTGAGCCTGCACCTGGCCACGCGCAACGGGATCCGGTGGCCGCGCTTCTTCCGCCGCCTCGGCCTCATCACGGCCTACGCCGCCCTGGTCACCCTGGCCTCGTGGTGGATGTACCCGAAATCGTTCATCTTCTTCGGCATCCTGCACTTCATCGCCGCGGCCAGCGTGCTGGGACTGGCCTTCCTGCGTTTCCATCACCTCAACCTGGTGCTCGGCATTGCACTCGTCGCCGTCGGCACCACCGTCAGTCACCCGTTCTTCGATCAACCGGCCCTGCAGTGGTTCGGGCTCATGACCCACAAGCCGGTGACCCAGGACTACGTGCCCCTGCTGCCCTGGTTCGGCGTGGTGCTGGTGGGCCTGTGGCTGGGCCGGACCCTGCTGGGCGACCGTCCCTGGCCGCCGCTGCTGAAGGTGCGTGCCCGCGGCCCGGCGGCGCGCCTGCTGGCCTGGGGCGGACGCCACAGCCTGCACATCTACATCCTCCACCAGCCGGTGTTCTTCGCCCTGCTGGGGGCCTGGGTGTGGCTGTTTCCGCCGGCGTCATGAGGAAGTGGCTGCTGCCGCTCCTGCTGTGCCCGGCCGTGGCGGCCGCCGCGGGCGACTTCACGCCCCCGTCCTGCGCCGGCGCGCCGCCGGCGCCGCCCCGGCTGCAACCGGCGCCGGCCACCGGTACCGGCCCCCGCGTCCTGGTGGAGGCCGACGAGGCCCGGGTGGAACGGGGCGGGCTCGGCATCTATCGCGGCGACGTACGGCTGCAATACGACGGCCTGTGGCTGGGCGCCGATCTGCTGCGTTACGACGATGCCACGGGCCGGGTCGAGGCCGAGGGGGGCGTGCGCCTGGTGCGCGGCGGGCTCGACCTCCAGGGCGAGCGCCTGCACTGGCTGCTGCAGACCGGGCACGGGGCACTGGACAAGGCCCGGTATTTCGTCACCGACCGCGGTGGTCGCGGCCGGGCCGATCGCATTGCCGTGGAAGGCCGCCGGCTGCTGAAGCTGGAGTCCGCCAGCTACACCACCTGCGATCCGGCCGACCCCGACTGGCTGCTTTCCGCCTCGCGCATCACCATCGATCGTGACACCCAGCAGGGCCATGCCCGCAACGTGGTATTGAAGTTCAAGGGACTGCCCCTGCTGTACCTGCCCTACCTGCGCTTTCCCGCCGGCAACGAGCGCCTGTCCGGTTTCCTGTTCCCGTCCGTGGGCGAGAGCGAACGCCTGGGCACGGAGGTGCGCATCCCCTACTACTGGAACATCGCGCCCGACATGGACGCGACCCTGACGCCGCGCCACATGACCCGGCGTGGCACCATGCTCGAAGGGGAGTTCCGCTATCTCACCCCGCGCAGCAACGGCGAGATCCGCGGCGCCTGGCTGCCCGACGACCGCGTCGCCCGGCGCGAACGCGGCGAGCTGGGCTGGCGCCACCGCACCCGCTGGGACAACGGCTGGAGTGCGTCGCTCGACCTGGCCACGGTCACCGACCCCGACTACCTGCAGGATTTCGGCAGCACCCTGGCCAGCACCAGCCTCACCCACCTGGAGCAGCGGGGCGAGGTCAACTGGACCTCGGCCCGCTGGACCTTCACCGCCCGGGCCCAGGGCTACAAGACCCTCACCGGCACGCCGCCGTTCCAGCGCCTGCCCCAGCTCGTCCTGTCCCGCACCCGCGATCCCGGCGACGGCCTGCACTGGCTGCTGGATGCGGAGCTGGTCAACTTCGATCACAGCAGCAGGACCCCGACGGGTACGCGGCTGGACCTGCAGCCGGGCGTGGCCTGGCGCTGGAGCCGGAGCTGGGGCCACCTGGAGCCGCGCCTGGTGTGGCGGCAGACCGCCTGGAAGCTGCGCGACACGGCGCCCGGCCAGGATCCCGAGCCCAGCCGCGGCCTGCCCGTGTTCAGCCTCGACGGCGGGCTGGTGTTCGAGCGCGGCACCACGGTGATCCAGACCCTGGAGCCGCGCCTCAAGTACATCCATGTCCCCGAGCGGGACCAGGACGACCTGCCCAACTTCGACAGCGCCCCGCTCACCCCCACCCTGGACCTGCTGTTCGCCGAGTACCAGTTCACCGGCGCCGATCGCGTGGCCGCCGCCAACCGGGTGGCGGCCTCCGTGTTCACCCGCTGGTTCGACGGCCGCGGGCGCGAGCTGGCCGCGGCCGGGCTCGGCCAGTCCTTCGACCTCGAAACCCGGCCCGGCGAACCGGCCACCAGCAACCTGTTCGGCGAGTTCAGCGCCCGCCCCGACCCCCGCTGGGACCTGTCCCTGCGCATGGAATGGGACCCGCGCCTGTCCACCGCCCGCCAGCACAATGCCCGCATCCGCTTCCAGTCGCGGCGCGGCGACGTGGTCAACCTGCGCTACCGGCGCGTGCGCGGGGAACTGGAGAACTGGGACGCGGGTCTGTTGTGGAAAATCTCGTCCCGCTGGCAGCTCCTGGCCCTGCGCCAGCACGACCTGCTGGCCGGGCGCGACACCGACACCGCGGTGGGCTTCCAGTACGACAGCTGCTGCTGGGGCGTGCGGGTGGTGTGGCGCGAGTTCGTCACCGACACCACCGGCACCCGCGACCGCGGGGTGTACCTGGAGCTGGCGCTCAAGGGCCTGTCCAGCCTGGGCAGCCGGCGCCAAATCAGCGACCTGCTGGAACGGGGTATACTACCGTGATCACTCACGAGGCACGGCATCCATGAAGCATTTCCTCCTCCTGCTGGCGCTGCTGCCGGCCGCGGCCGGCGCGCGGGTGGTCCCCCTGGACCACATCGTGGCGGTGGTCAACGACGACGTCATCACCGCCACCGAGCTCGACCACCGCATGACGGTCATCAAGCGCCAGCTCGCCCGGCGCAACGCCCGCCTGCCGGCCGACGACATCCTGCGCCGCCAGGTGCTGGAGCGCATGATCCAGGAGCAGCTCCAGCTCCAGCTCGCCCGCTCCATCGGCATCCGGGTGGACGACGAAACGCTCACCACGGTCCTGTCCCGCATCGCCCGCGACAGCGGCATGGACCTGCTCCAGTTCCGCCGGGCGCTGGAGGCCGACGGCCTCGACTTCGCCGAGTTCCGCGAGAACGTGCGCAACGAGATCATCATCGACCGCCTGCGCCAGCAGCGGGTGGAGCGCCGCATCTCGGTGACCGAGCAGGAGGTGAAGAACCAGCTCGCCCGCATGGAGCGCGACCGCGCGAGCCAGCTCGAGTACCGCCTGGCCCACATCCTCATCGCCCTGCCCGAGGCCGCCACGCCCGAGGTGGTGGCCGAGACCCGCCGCCGCGCCGAGAAGGTGCTGGAGAAACTCCGCGTCGGGGCCGACTTCGCCGCCACCGCGGCAGCGGTGTCCGACGGCCAGAAGGCGCTGGAGGGCGGCGACCTGGGCTGGCGCCGGGCCGGACAGCTCCCGCCCGCCTTCGCCAGTGCGGTGGAGAAGCTGGCCCCCGGCGAGGTGAGCGGGCTCATCCGCAGCTCCAGCGGCTTTCACATCCTCAAGCTGGTGGACAGGCGCCGGGGCGGAAAACGCCACGTGGTGGAACAGACCCTGGCCCGCCACATCCTCATCCGCACCGACGCGGTGACCTCCGACGAACAGGCGCGCAGCCGGCTGGCGGACCTGCGCCGGCGCATCCTGGCCGGGGAAGACTTCGGCGAGCTGGCCCGCCGGTACTCCCAGGACAAGGCCTCGGCGGTGGAGGGCGGCAGCCTGGGATGGACCGAGCCCGGCCGGCTGGTGCCCCGCTTCCAGCAGGCTATGGATGCCCTGAAGCCGGGCCAGATCAGCGAGCCCTTCCGCACCCGCTACGGCTGGCACATCGTGCAGGTCATGGCCCGCCGCCAGCAGGACCTCACCGAGAAGATGCGCGAGCGCGAGGCCCGCATGCTGGTCCACCGGCGCAAGACCGAGGAGGCGGTGCGCGACTGGCTGCGCCGGCTGCGCGACGAGGCCTACGTGGAAGTGCGCCTGGACGAGTAGCGCCGCTTCCGTGGACACTCCCCTGCGCGTCGCATTCACCCCCGGCGAACCGGCCGGCATCGGCCCCGACCTGGCGGTGGCCCTGGCCCAGCGGCGCCTCCCCGCGGAGGTGGTGGCCGTGTGCGATCCGGATCTGCTGGCGGCGCGGGCCCGGGCCCTGGGCCTGCCCCTCACCGTGCGCGAGGCCGACTTCGGCCGCCCGCCGCAACCGGCGCCGCCCGGCACCCTCGCCTGCCTGCCCGTGCCCCTGTCGGCCGCGGCGGAACCGGGCCGGCCGGACCCGGCCAATGCCCGCTGCGTGCTCGACACCCTGGATGCCGCCGTGGCCGCCTGCCGCGAGGGGCACTGCAGCGCGCTGGTCACCGGCCCCGTGCACAAGGCCATGATCAACGACGCCGGCATCACCTTCACCGGGCACACCGAGTACCTGGCGGAGCTCACCGGCACCCCCCGGGTGGTGATGATGCTGGTGGCGGGCGACCTCCGCGTGGCCCTGGCCACCACCCACCTGCCCCTGCGCGAGGTCCCGGCCGCCATCACCCCGCAGCGGCTGGAGGGCGTGCTGAGGGTGCTGCACGCCGACCTGCAACGGCGTTTCGGCCTGCCCTCGCCGCGCATCGCCGTGCTGGGACTCAACCCCCATGCCGGCGAGGACGGCCACCTGGGCCGGGAGGAGCGCGACGTGATGGAACCGGTGCTGGAACGCCTGCGCGGCGAGGGCCTGGCCCTGGCCGGCCCCCTGCCCGCCGACACCGCCTTCACCCCGCCGGCCCTGGCCCGCTGCGACGTGGTGCTGGCCATGTACCACGACCAGGGCCTGCCGGTGCTCAAGCACGCCGGCTTCGGCCGCGCGGTCAACGTCACCCTGGGCCTGCCCATGGTGCGCACCTCGGTGGACCACGGCACCGCCCTGGAGCTGGCAGGCACCGGGCGCGCAGACACCGGCAGCCTGGAGGCCGCCCTGGCCCTGGCCCTGGCCCTGGCGCGCAGTGAGCCGCCGTGAGCGACCGCACCGGCCTGCGGCCGCGCAAGCGCTTCGGCCAGCACTTCCTCACCGACCGCCACTACGTGGACCGCATCCTGGCCGCGGTGGACCCGCGCCCCGGACAGCACCTGGTGGAGATCGGTCCCGGCCGCGGTGCCCTCACCTGCGACCTGCTGCGCGCCGCCGGGCGGCTGGACGCGGTGGAGCTGGACCGGGACCTCGTGCCCCTGCTGGAGCAGGCCTGCGCCGGGCTGGGCGAGCTGCACGTGTTCCAGACCGACGCCCTGCGGTTCGACTTCTGCGCCCTGGCCGGCGAGGGCGAACGCCTGCGCCTGGTGGGCAACCTGCCCTACAACATCTCCACCCCGCTGCTGTTCCACCTCACCACCCAGCGGCACTGCATCGCCGACTGCCACTTCATGCTGCAGAAGGAAGTGGTGCAGCGCATCACCGCCCCGCCCGGCACCCCCCACTACGGGCGCCTGGGCGTGATGCTGGCCTGGGCCTGGCAGGCCACCCGCCTGTTCGACGTGCCCCCCGGCGCCTTCACCCCGCCGCCGCGGGTGGACTCGGCCGTGGTGCGCCTGGTGCCCCACGCGCGCCCGCCGGTGGCGGTGCGCGACGAGGCTGCCCTGGCCCGGGTGGTGGCCGCGGCCTTCGCACAGCGGCGCAAGACCCTGCGCAACAGCCTCAAGGGACTGCTGGACGAGGCCGCCATCCGCGCCGCAGGCATCAACCCCGGCCAGCGCCCCGAGCGCCTCACCCTGGAGGAATTCGCCCGCCTGGCCGACCAGGTCGCGGCCCGCGGCACGTAGGGGGCATTCGCCCCCGAACGCACCCGAGACCGCCTCCCGGCCGCGGTTTTCCGCCCTTGCAATGACAGTTTCAACGCAAAGGCGCAGAGAACGCAGAGACTATCGTTGTAATCGAAATAAAATCGATATCAGTGAAATTCCAGCGGGCTGCCACGCGATGCGCGTCGTGCAAAGTCCCATCCGGTGCGTTCGCTGTGCCAACGGCACCCTGTATCTGCCATCTGTCTTCTGTCCTCCGTCTTCTGTCCCCTGAATCGCAGAGACCCGCAGGGTGTGACCGCGCGGCGGTCGCACCTGAGCCACGGCCTGCCATGGGGCGGTGCGCGCAACCGTGCGCCCGAACCAGGTCCGGCCTCAGTCCCAGGGCGCGGTCCCCATCCCGGCCGCCAGCGCCTTCATGCGCTCCTCCAGCCGGAGCATGAATGCCCGCCTGTCGCCACCGGCGTACAGGGGCTCGCCCACGAACACGTCGCAGAAGAAAGGCACCAGCAGCGCTTCCCCCTTGGGCAGCGCCTTGCCCAGACCATGGAGAAAGACCGGGACGATGGGAACCTCGGGGTGGCGGGTGGCCAGCCGGGCGATGCCGCTCTTGAATCCGGACAGGCGTTCCGGTTCGCCCCGTGTCCCCTCGGGAAAAAAGATGAGCACCCGGCCCGCCTCCAGGGCCTGGTGACAGGGCGCCAGCGGATCACCGCCCTCCCCCGGCTCCGGCCGGCGGCGAATGGGCAGGATCCCGACCACCCGCAGCGCAAACCACGCCAGCACCCGGTTGCGCAGAAAGTAGTCCATCGCCGCCACCGGCTGCGCGACGCGGAATGCTCCGGGGGGAAGCAACGTCATCAGCACCATGGTATCGAGGTGGCTGTTGTGGTTCGCCACGATGACGGCTGGCCCTTGCCGCGGGAGGCGGTCGCGGTGCCGGACATTCAGGCCGAGTACGACGAGGACGACGAAGCGTACCACGACGCGGTAGAACACGAATCGCAGCCACCCGTTCATCACCCGATGCCCACCCGCCACATTTTCAGTAATGGAAGTAATAAACGAAGTGAAAGAACAACGGCGCCGTATAGGTAAGGCTATCGATGCGATCGAGGATACCACCGTGTCCCGGCAGCAGACTGCCTGCGTCCTTGACCCCGATATCCCGTTTCAGCGCCGAAATGGTGACATCCCCCACGAACCCGCCGGCACCGATGAGCAGCCCGGCTGCCAGCGCGAGGGGGAGAGAAAACGGCGTCAGCCAGGGGGACAGCACGAGTGCCAGCACGACCGTGGTCAAGACCCCGCCGGCGAACCCTTCCCAGGTCTTGTTCGGACTCACCCTGGGAAGGATCCGGTGGCGGCCCAACCAGCGGCCCCACACGTACTGGGCGACATCATTGAACTGGGTCAGAAAGACCAAGTACAGCACGAGTCCCACCCCGCCGGCAGGATTGCCATCCGTCGCTGGCAACACCAGCAGGTAGGCCAGATGACTGATGCTGAATACCGTGGTCATCAGCCCCCAATGGATCACCCCCGCCGCACGCAGGAACTCCCGGGTCTCCCCAATCATCACCATCCGCATGGGCAGCAGCAGGAATACATACACCGGGATGAAGATGATGAACATCCCGTACCATTCCCGGGCGATCCACCAGTACTGCACGGGAATGGACAGGTAGGCCCAGAACAGTACCCGCCGGTCGGCACGCCTGGTGGGAATGATGGAGAAATACTCCTTCAGTGCCAGGAAGCTGAGGAAGGCGAAGAACGCAATGGACACCGCGCGCCCTACGACCAGAGCAATGGTGAAAATGGTCACCATCACCCACCATGAACGCACGCGCAGCCGCAGCTCCTCGTGCCCTCCTT
>JALUTW010000156.1 GCA_027021685.1 Chromatiales bacterium
ACCCTGGTCTTCGACTAGGGCGGCGAGGATGGCGCCGAAGTGCTCGGCACTGGCCCATTCCACCCCGATGCGATCGGCCCAGCGCCGCAGGCCCTGGTCGGCGGTGACCAGGGTGCCGTCCAGCTCCAGCGCCAGCAGCAGCACGTCGGCATCCTCGTGGCTGTCGATGATGCCCTGGCGCAGGGTGTCCCGGTAGCGCTCGCGCAGGCGGTTGATGACCGCACCCGGATCGCTGCTCTCCTCGGCCCCGAGCCGGGCGTACTCCTCCGCCACCCGCAGGCCGCGGTCGATGCGCAGGCGCATCTCGTTGATGAACTGGTACAGGATCTCCGCCGGCACCGTGAGCTCGTAGCGCCGCGGCGAGCGGATGCGCACCACGGCCTGGAACCGGCCCGCCAGGTCGCCCAGGTCCTTCATCTCGGTGAGCTCGCGCCAGACCGAGGTGGGCATGTAGAAGCGGGCCGGGGTCCGCCGCGCGGCACGGAGGAAGCCGGCCACGGCGGCGCGGGTGTCGGCGCCGAACTGGCGGTAGGTCTCGGGATTGGTGAAGACGCTGGTGTCGAGAATGTAGCGGTGCATGTGTGTTTCCCTGCCTTGTCCATAGCATAGGCCCTTCGCCGGGGCGCTGCATGGGCACCGCCGTTGATCCCGGGTCCGGTCCGGTGTCCAATGTGCACCCCGGCCGGGGGTGCGGGGAACACCGGCGGGCGGGGTCTTCGACAACCCGCCGGGACGAAGGCGCGATTCGTGACCCGAGCCCGGCAGGCGGGGAGGTTTGGGGGCACGATTGGCGCCGGCAACGAGGCCGACATCACTACAACATCACTACAATATGACCGGGGAGGATCGCCCATGCGCCCGTTATTCGTTCTGTTCGTCCTTGCACTGGCTTTTGCCACACCCGCCCGGGCCGGGGGGCCGCCCGGCGTCATCACCAGGCCGAGCCATCACGGGGTGGCCGAGACCCTGGATCGCCTGGAGGCGGCCCTGAAAAAGAAGGGCATCACCATCGCCCTGCGCTGGAATCATGCGGCCAAGGCCAGGGCCGCCGGCATTCCCCTGCGCCCCACCGAGCTGCTGGTGTTCGGCAACCCCCGGCTCGGCAGTCACCTGTTCACCTCGCGCCAGACCGCGGGCCTGGACCTGCCCATGAAGGTCCTGGCGTGGGAGGATGAAAACGGCAAGGTCTGGCTCAGCTACAACGACCCCGGCCACATCGCTGCCCGCCACGGGATCACGGACCGCGACCCGGTGGTGGCGAAGATGCGCGCGGCCCTGGACAGGCTCACCAGCGCCGCCGCCGCCCCCTGAGGCGGCGGGACGGTGGGCCGCGAGCCGGTGCAGGACCCGGCGGTCCTGCTGGAGGCCGGTCTCCGGCGCCTGGGCCTGGCGGTGCCGGCGGCGCCGCTTCTGGCCTACATGGAGCTGCTGGCGCGCTGGAACCGGGCCTACAATCTCACCGCGGTGCGCGAGCCGGCGCGCATGGTGAGCCACCACCTGCTGGACTCGCTGGCCGTCCTGCCCTGGGTGCGGGGGCCGCGGGTGGCGGACGCGGGCACCGGCGCCGGGCTGCCCGGCATCCCGCTGGCCGTGGCCCGCCCGGACTGGGCCTTCACCCTCATCGATGCCGGCGGCAAGAAGACCCGCTTCGTGACCCAGGCCGTGGCCGAGCTGGGGCTGGCCAACGTGACTGTGGTACATTCTCGGGTGGAGGATTTCCGGCCCGAGGCACCGTTCGACACCGTGGTGTCCCGGGCCTTCGCCGCCCTCGACGGGATGCTGGCGGCCACTGCCCACCTGGGCGGGCCCGGCGCCCGCTGGCTGGCCATGAAGGGCCGGCCGCCGGAGGCCGAGCTGGCGGCGGTGCCGGCGCCGTTCCGGGTGGAGGCCGTGGAGCCGGTGCAGGTGCCGGGGCTGGACGCGGCGCGCAGCGTGGTGATCATTTCCCGCGCGCAGGGGGACGAGAGCACGTCATGAGCAAAGTCATCGCGGTGGCCAACCAGAAGGGCGGGGTGGGCAAGACCACCACCTGCATCAACCTGGCCGCCTCCCTGGCCGCCACCCGCCGCCGCGTGCTGCTGGTGGACATGGACCCCCAGGGCAACGCCACCATGGGCAGCGGGGTGGACAAGAACGGCCTGGAACACACCACCGGCGATCTGCTCCTGGGCGACATCGACGCCGCCGCCCTGCGCCACAGCCCGGAGGCGGCGGGCTACGACCTGCTGCCGGCCAACATCGATCTCACCGCGGCCGAGGTGGCGCTCATGAACCTGCCCGACCGCGAGGGGCGCCTGCGCGATGCTCTCATCACGGTGCGCGACGAGTACGACTACGTGCTGGTGGACTGCCCGCCGGCGCTCAACCTGCTCACGGTCAACGCCCTGGTGGCGGCGGACTCGGTGATGATCCCCATGCAGTGCGAGTACTATGCCCTGGAGGGGCTGTCCGCCCTGCTGGACACGGTGGAACAGATCCGGCAGACGGTGAATCCGCGCCTGAAGCTGGAAGGGCTGCTGCGCACCATGTTCGACCCGCGCAACAACCTGGCCAACGACGTCTCGGGCCAGCTCATCCTGCACTTTCCCAACCAGGTCTACCGCACCGTGATCCCGCGCAACGTGCGCCTGGCCGAGGCGCCGTCCCACGGCCTGCCGGCGCTGCGCTACGACAAGAACTCCCGTGGCTCCCTGGCCTACCTGGCCCTGGCGGGGGAGATCCTGCGCCGCGACGAGGGCGCCGCCGCCGGCGCCGGGGCGCACTAGGAGGGCCCGCGGTGGCGACCAAGAAGCCGGGCCTGGGCAAGCCCCTGAGCGCGCTGCTGGGCAGCCGCGCGGTGGTCGAGGCCGAAGCGGAGGCCGGGGACGCGCTGCGCCGCCTGCCGGTGGAGCGCATCCGCCGCGGCCGCT
>JALUTW010000157.1 GCA_027021685.1 Chromatiales bacterium
ATGTCGGTGGCCATACCCACCGCAATACCGGTAGTCCCGTTGAGCAGGACATGGGGCACGCGCGCCGGCAACACCCGCGGCTCCTCCAGGGTGCCGTCGAAGTTGGGCACCCAGTCGGCGGTCCCCTGCCCCAGCTCGGACAACAGCAGCTCGGCAAAACGCGACAGCCTCGCCTCGGTATAGCGCATGGCGGCGAACGACTTGGGATCGTCGGGCGAGCCCCAGTTGCCCTGTCCTTCCAGCAGCGGATAGCGGTAGGAGAACGGCTGGGCCATGAGCACCATGGCCTCGTAGCAGGCCGAATCGCCGTGGGGATGGAACTTGCCCAGCACGTCACCCACGGTCCGGGCCGACTTCTTGAACTTGGCGCCGGCCTTGAGGCCCAGCTCCGACATGGCGTAGATAATGCGCCGCTGGACCGGCTTGAGACCGTCCCCGATGTGCGGCAGGGCACGGTCCAGGATGACGTACATGGAGTAATCCAGGTACGCCTTCTCCGTGAACTGCTTCAGCGGCAGGCGCTCGACGTTCTCGTCCAGGGTCATCTGGTCGGTTTCATCCATGGCGGTGTCCGGTGAAATGTCTCGCTGTCATGTCTCGAGCCGGGCTGCCCATGTCCGGCCGGCTCAGATCTCGGCCAGGTTGCCCTTCTCCTCCAGCCAGCTGCGCCGGTCGGCGGCCCGCTTCTTCGACAGCAGCATGTCCAGGAGCTGCTGGGTGCCGTCACCGGGCTTGAGAGTGAGGCGCACCAGGCGGCGGGTATCGGGATCCATGGTGGACTCGCGAAGCTGCATGGGGTTCATCTCGCCCAGGCCCTTGAACCGGGTGACGGTGACCTTGCCCCTTTTCTTCTCCGCCGCGATGCGATCCATGATCCCCTGTCGTTCCGCCTCGTCCAGCGCATAATAGACGTCCTGGCCCACGTCGATGCGGTACAGCGGCGGCATGGCCACATAGATGCGCCCGCCCATCACCAGCGGCGTGAAGTGGCGCAGGAACAGAGCGGTGAGCAGGGTCGCGATATGGGCGCCGTCGGAGTCGGCGTCGGCCAGGATGATGATCTTGCCATAGCGCAGGCCGGAGAGGTCACTGCTGCCGGGATCCACGCCGATGGCCACGGAAATGTCGTGGACCTCCTGCGAGGCCAGCACCTCGGCAGGCTCCACCTCCCACGAGTTGAGGATCTTCCCGCGCAGGGGCATGATGGCCTGGAACTCCCGGTCCCGGGCCTGCTTGGCCGAGCCGCCGGCGGAATCACCCTCCACCAGGAACAGCTCGGTCCGGGCCAGGTCGCTGGACGCGCAATCCGCCAGCTTGCCCGGCAGGGCCGGGCCCTGGGTGACCTTCTTGCGCACCACCTTGCGCCCGGCCCGGGCCCGCGACTGGGCGCTGGCAATGGCCAGCTCGGCCAGGCGCTCCCCGGTCTCCACGTGCTGGTTGAGCCAGGCGCCAAAGGCGTCCTTGACCACTCCGGAGACGAAGGCCGCACATTCGCGCGACGACAGGCGTTCCTTGGTCTGGCCCGAGAACTGCGGGTCCGCCAGCTTCACCGACAGGATGTAGCTCACCCGGTCCCACACGTCCTCGGGCGCCAGCTTGACCCCCCGCGGCAACAGGTTGCGCAGCTCGCAGAACTCGCGCATGGCCTCGGTGAGCCCCGTGCGCAGGCCATTGACATGAGTCCCGCCCTGGGTGGTGGGCACCAGGTTGACGTAACTCTCCGCCAGCGATGCCTCGCCCTCGGTCACCCAGGCCAGGGCCCAGTCCACGGCCTCGGTGTTGCCGCTGAAGCTGCCGGTAAAGGGCTCCTCCGGCAGCCAGGCCGCGCCGTCCAGGGCATCGGTCAGGTAGGCGGTGAGCCCGTCCTCGTAGTACCACTCGGACTTCTCGCCCGTGTTCTCGTCGAAAAAGGACACCCGCAGGCCGGGACAGAGCACGGCCTTGGCCCGCAGCACGTGCTTCAGGCGCGGGACCGAGAACCTGGGCGAATCGAAGAACCTGGGATCGGGCCAGAAGCGCAGCGTGGTGCCGGTGTTGCGCTTGCCCACGGTGCCGATCTTTTCCAGCCTGGAGACCCGCTTGCCGTTGGCAAACGCCATGTTGTACTCGGCGCCGTCGCGCTTGATCCAGACCTCCAGGTGCTTCGACAGGGCGTTGACCACGGACACGCCGACGCCGTGCAAGCCACCGGAGAAACGGTAATTCTTGTGCGAGAACTTGCCGCCGGCATGCAGCCGGGTGAGGATCACCTCCACGCCGGGCAGCTTCTCGCCCTTGTGGATGTCCACCGGCATGCCGCGGCCGTCGTCCGCCACCGACAGCGAACCATCCTTGTGCAGGACCACGTCGATGCGGCTGGCATACCCGGCGATGGCCTCGTCGACGGCGTTGTCGATGACCTCCTGCGCCAGGTGGTTGGGACGATCCGTCTGGGTGTACATGCCGGGGCGCTTGCGCACCGGCTCCAGCCCGGTGAGGACCTCGATGGAATCGGCTGTGTATCGCTCGGCCATGGTCGTGCCTGGAAAAACAACTGGGGCACCGCGCGATCCCGCGGTGGGCTGGCGGGATTGTAACGAAAAGGCCCACCGGCCGCGAGGGGAGGATGGCGGCGGCGGGAACCCGCAAGGATCATCGATGGTTCGCAGGGTCGGGAAGGGGCGGGACCTGCGCCGACAGCGCACCGCGGAAACGGGGCCCGGGCCACGGTTCTTCACCATGGCCGGGCTCCTTCAATGCAGGGAGCGCAGGGAAACCGATTCTTCCTTGCGCCGGGATGCGGCCCCGGCCTTCTGCCCTCTGTCCTCTGTCGTCTGTATTCAGACCTTGAACCGGGCCACCAGGTTCTGCAGGTCGTGAGACAGGTGGGCCAGGTCCTGGCTCGCCTGGGCCAGCTGGTCGGTCCCGG
>JALUTW010000158.1 GCA_027021685.1 Chromatiales bacterium
GCCACGAACACGGCGGCCGCCCCGCCCTCCTCCCGGGGCTCCAGCGCCACCAGCCGGGCCGGCCAGCGGCCGGCCGCGGTCTTCACCTGGAAGCCGCCCCGGCCCAGCCTGGGACGCAGGGTGGCCGCCACGGCCCGGTCCACCACCACCCGCACCGCCATGCGCCCGGCCTCGGCCACCACCAGCAGCACCGGCGGCGCCAGCGCCGCGGAGACCACCTGCCCGGGCGCGGCCCGGCGTTCGAGCACCACGGCGTCGAAGGGGGCGCGCAGGGTGGCGTATTCCAGCTCCAGCTCGGCCCGGGTCAGGGCAGCGCGGGCCTCGGCCACGGCGGCCTCGGCCTGGGTGTGGGCAATGCGCGCCAGCCGCAGTTCATGGTCGGACAGCACGGTGCGCTCGTAGAGTTCCTCGGCCCGTTCCCGCTCGCGCCGGGCCTCGGCCAGGTCGGCCTCGCGCCCCGCCAGCCGGGCGCGGGCGGCCTCGCGCGCGGCCCTGAAGCCCCGCAGGTCCAGCTCCAGCAGGACCGCGCCGCGTTTCACCGTCTGCCCCGGCTGCACCGGGACCCGGCGCACGACGCCGGAGACGGGCACGCCCAGCTCCACCCGCCCGGCCCACTGGAGCCTGCCCTCGAGCCCGGCGGCACCGGCCGCGGGCCACGCCAGCAGGGCGGCCGCGGCGGCGGGGATCCACCGGGCCCCCGGCATCACGGCGCTCCCTCCCCGCCTGCCGCGGGTTGCGGCACCAGCCGGCCGCGCAGGGCGTCCAGCCGCGCCCAGGCCAGGGCGGTGCGCAGGTCCACCTCCATGGCCTTGAGCTGGGCATCGGTGATGCGGGTCATGGCGTCCCCCAGGTCGGTGCGCACTTCCATCTCGTACAGGGCCCGGCTGCGATCCAGGTACAGCTCGCGATAGTCCACCTCGGTCCGGGCCTCGTCACGCCGCACGCGCAGCGCATCCAGTTCCAGCCACAGGTCCAGCACCGCCAGCCGGATCTTGCGCTCGAGACGGGCCAGCTCCGCCTGCACCGAGAACACCTCGGCCTGGGCCCGGGCCACGGCGGCATCGGTGAGTCCGCCGTCGGCGAGAGGATATTCGAGGATCACGCCCACGCGCCACTCGTCGCCGGATCCGCGCAGGCGCGAATAGGCAAAGGCCTCGGCCTCGCCCCGCAGCTCGGGCCGCAGGCCGCGGCGGGCCTCGGCCAGCCGGGCCCGGGCCGCGCGCAGCCGGGCGCGCAGGGCCCGCAGGCGGAAGTTGTTCTCCAGGGCCTGGCGCTGCAGCACCTCCACCTCCTCCAGCTTGCGCGCGGAGAAATCCAGGCGCGGCGGCTCCAGGTCGGCAGGCACGTCGTCGGGCCGGTTGAGCGCCTCGGCCAGCCGGGTCCGGGTGAGGCGCTGGCGGTGCTGGCTCCGGTAGCGCCGGCGCCGGCTCTCCTGGTAACGCGCCTCCTGCTCCAGCACCTCCAGGTCCGAGACCTGCCCCAGCTCGCGGCGGTCGCGCAGCCGGTCCAGGCGCACGTACTTCACCGACATGTCCTCGTTGTCGCGGTAGAAGGCCATGTCGGCCAGCAGCACGTCGAAGTAGGCCTCCATCACCGCCAGCACCTGGCGCTGGCGGACCTCCGCCAGCAGCCAGCGGCGGGCCTCCACGTCGGTGCCGGCGGCGAGCACGGCCGCCTCGCTGCGCCCGAAGTCGTACAGGGTCTTGCGCAGCACCAGGCCCAGGCGGTGATCGTCGTGGCCGGGCTCCGGTGTCTGCAGGGGGTTCTGCACCCAGCGCAGCCGCGCCTCGGCCCGGGCGTTGAGGCCGGTGCGGGCCTCGGCCCGGATGCGCTCGGCCTCGGCCGCGCGCACCGCCGCCTCCGCCGCCAGCAGTTCAGGCTGGGTCCCCTGGGCCAGGCGCAGGGCCGCCTCCAGGGTCAGGGGATTGGGCAGTGGTTCCAGTGCCAGGCTGCGCGCCGCCGCCAGCATGAGCATGCCCCCCCACGCTGCCCGCATGCCCCACCTCAACCGCCACCCGCCTCGCGCCGGCTCCGCTTGTAGCGAGTGAAGGACATGGACCTGTAGGCGCCGCTGGCCACGTACTCGCCCATGAGCAGGAACTCCCGGGCGTCACGGGTCTTGCCGATGTGGCGGAAGATGCGCCGGCCCTCGAGATCGAAAAAGGCGATGACCGGCGTGGCCCGCACCCGGTGCCTGCGGAAGGCGAAGTCCTTCATGGACATGGTTTCGCCGTTGAAATCGGTGATCTCCACGTCGCCCTCGATGTCGACCCGAAAGAGGAGGAAGTGGCGGCGGAAGTAGTCCTGCACATCGGGCCGGTTGAGCACCTTCTCCTTCATGTAGTGGCAGAAGGGGCAGTCCTTCTGGTCGAAGAAGATCATGATGCCCTGCTTGCCTTCCTCCCGCGCCCGCTGCAGCTCCTCCTGCAGATCGCCCCAGGTCTCGTGGAAGAAATATCTCTCGGGATCGCGCCCGGCACCGGCCTGCGCCGCGGCGGCGGCCAGCGCCAACAGGAGCAGGACCCCCGCGCGCCTCACCGGCGTGCCTCCTGCCGTGCGGGCAGCGCGCCGTGCCTGCGCAGCAGGTCCTCCAGGCTGCGCCGCGTGATGCCGCCCAGGCGGGTGTCCACCACCCGCCCCTCGGGCGAGACCAGGTAGGTGGTGGGCAGTCCCAGCAGGCGGCCGGCGAAGGTGTGCCCGTCGGGCTCCTCGCGCAGCACCGGATAGGAAATGAAATACTCGTCCACGAACTGGCGCAGGTGGTCCAGTGCGGTGTCCTCGTAGTTGACACCCAGCACCACCACCCGGGGCGCATGGGCCTCGTGAAACTCCACCAGCTCCGGAATCTCGTCCAGGCAGGGAGGACACCAGGTGGCCCAGTAGTTGACCACCACCC
>JALUTW010000159.1 GCA_027021685.1 Chromatiales bacterium
GCCGCTCCCCCTGCCGCCTTTCCACCTCCTGCCAGACCTTGCGCCGCCAGTGGAGGGTGCGGCGGTCGTTGGCGTAGGCGCGGTGGACGAACTCGCGCACGGTGACCGGGCGGCCGGCCAGCTCCCGCCCGTCCAGCGCGCGCTGGGCCCTGCGCGCGCGCCGTTCCGAGTTCAGGCGCAGGATGCCGAAGCGCCGCGGCGGGCGACCGGGCACCGGCTGCTCGCGCAGCTCCAGCCGGGCCCCGCGGGCGTGACGGCCGCAGAACTCGGCCAGCTGGTGGAGATCGGCTTCCGGTGCCAGGGGGCCGATATAGAGATCCATGGCGGGTCCTCCGTGGACGATGCGGGCGCCGTGGTTGCCATAAGCATAGCTGTTCTGCTTTGGTTGTGCTGGGGGCTGGGGGCTGGGGGCTGGGGGCTGGGGCCGGGCCGCCGGTCACTCACTGGTGATGGAGGTAGGCCGCGCGCATGCGGGCGAGCAGGGCCTGGTGGCGCCGCCGCCGCGACAGCGCGGCATCCTGCCGCGCCGGTATCCCGGCGATGGCCTCCACGTAACGGGCGGGAAAGCGGTGGTGCAGCGCACCCCACAGCACGAGCTGGCGGTACCAGCGGTGGGGCACCGCCCCGGGATCGATCCAGCCCGGTCGCGCCACGTAGGCGAATGCGGCAAGGCGCCGGCCGTCCAGTTCCACCTCCAGCTCGCGGGTGGCATAGCCCTCGCCCTCGACGGCATCCAGCCGGGGCTTGTGCCCGGCCTCGATGGCGTAGACCGCACCGTAGGCACAGGCACCGGGCTCCGCCACCAGGTCGCACTTGCCCGAGCCGTCGGCGCCCACCTTGTGAAACTTGAGCCGCCAGTGGCGCAGGCGGACCGCACCCAGCAGGCGCGCCGGGATGCGGGCCTCCAGCCGCAGGGGATGGAGGTTGGAGCCGTAGGCCAGGTAGTGCAGGACGGTCACGTTCTCGCACCTATCTCAAAATTCCCCGCGGCCGGTTGCACTCGATGCAGAGTCCCGCGGGCGCCCCGGGCGGTGTCCGCCGGGGGCCGGGTGGCGCGTCCCGGTTCATGACGCCGTCTCCCGGTCGCGGTGGCGGTTCTTCAGGCGCACGTAGTGTGCGGCCGAGTAGAGGATGGATTCGCGTTCCTCGCCGGTGAGCGCCCGCACCCGCCGCGCCGGGTTGCCCAGCCACAGGTGGCCGCCGTCGAGCACCTTCCCCGGCGGCACCAGGCTGCCGGCGCCCAGCAGCACCTCCGGCTCGAGCACCGCGCCGTCCATGACCACCGCGCCCATGCCGATGAGGCAGCGGTCGCCCACGGTGCACCCGTGCAGGATCACGCGGTGGCCCACCGTGACCTCGTCGCCGACGACCAGGGCGTGGCCGCCGGGGTGGAAACGGCTGTCGTGGGTCACGTGCAGCACCGAGTGGTCCTGGATGTTGGTGCGCGTGCCGATGCGGATGTGGTTGACGTCGCCACGGGCCACGGTGTACGGCCACAGCGAGCTGTCGGCGCCGATGTCCACGTCGCCGATGACCAGCGCCGCCGGATCCACCCAGGCCCCGGGACCCAGGCGGGGGTGATGGCCATGGAACGGGCGCAGGGTCACGGCGGCGGCCTCAGCGCATGGTCACCAGTTCTTCCGCCGCCGTGGGGTGGATGGCCACGGTGTCGTCCAGGTCGCGCTTGGTGGCACCCATGCGGATGGCCACGGCGAAGCCCTGCAGCATCTCGTCGGCGCCGCGGCCGATGATGTGACAGCCCACCACCTTCTCGTCGGGACCCACGCACACCAGCTTCATGGCGGTGCGCTGCGGGTGATCGGTCACGGCGTGGTACATGCCGGTGAAGCGGCTCTGGTAGATCTTCACCGCGCTGCCGTGCAGCTCCCGGGCCTGCCCCTCGGTGAGCCCCACGGTGCCGATGGGCGGGTGCGAGAACACCACGGTGGGGATGTTCTCGTAGTCCAGCCTGCGCTCGGGCTGGTTGTTGAACAGGCGGTCGGCCAGGCGGCGCCCGGCGGCGATGGCCACCGGCGTGAGCGGGGCACGGCCGGTGACGTCGCCCACGGCATAGACGCCGGGCACGTTGGTGTTCTGGTATTCGTCGGTGGGGATGGTGCCGTCGTCGTTCACGCTCACCCCCGCCGCCTGCAGGTTGAGCCCGGCCGTGGCCGGGACGCGGCCGATGGCCCAGACCAGGGTGTCGAAGCCCTCCAGGGTCAGGCCGCTCTGGCAGCGCACGGTGAGGTCGCCGGCCGTGCCCTCGATGCGCTCCACGTTGACCCGGGGCACGATGTTGACGCCCGCTTCCACCATCTCCTCCATCAGGGTCTCGCGCAGCATGGCGTCGAAGCTGCCGAGGAAATGGTCGCGCCGCAGCAGCATGGTCACCTCGCTGCCCAGCGCATTGAGCAGGCCCGCCAGCTCCACCGCGATGTAGCCCGCGCCCACCACCGCCACCCGCCGCGGCTGCTCGCGCAGGGCGAAGAAGCCGTCGGAGGTGATGCCCAGCTCCGCCCCGGGGACGTCGGGCACCGCCGGCCGGCCGCCGGTGCTGATGCACACGTGGTCGGCGGTGTAGTGCTCGCCGTCCACGTCGATGACGTGAGCGTCCACGAACCGGGCCCGGCCCGGAATGAGGTCGATTTTGTAATCGGCCAGGTAGTTGTGGTACCAGTCGGTGATACCTTTTATATAGCGCTCCCGGGCCTCCACCAGGGCGCCCCAGTCCAGCCCGTCCACGTGCACCCGGAAGCCGTAGCTGCGGGCATCGCGCAGGGCATGGGCCAGATCGGCGGCGTTCCACATCACCTTCTTGGGCACGCAACCCACGTTGACGCAGGTGCCGCCCACCATGCCCGACTCGATGATGGCGCAGCGGGCG
>JALUTW010000160.1 GCA_027021685.1 Chromatiales bacterium
CACCTGGTGGAGGGGGTCCTCCAGGGTCACGCCGACGCCGTGCTGGCTGCCAGCATCTTCCATTTCGGCGAGTACACCATCGAGCAGGCCAAGCGCCACATGGCCGCGGCCGGCATCGAGATGCGGCTGTAGGCGCCGGGAGCGGGGAGCCGGAGCACCGCTGCGCCCCGGACACCCGTGCCGGACCCAGCCCCCCAGCCCCCAGTCCCCAGCCCCATCACCCCTTCCGGGGCGGCGCAAGCCGCCCCGGAAGGGGTGATTCTCTGCGATAATGTCCCCATGACCGACTCCGAAAACTGGCTGGACGAGATCAAGTGGACCGAGGACGGGCTGGTGCCGGTCATCGCCCAGGACGCGGACACGGGCCGCGTGCTCATGTTCGCCTGGGCCGATCGCGAGGCCCTGCGCCGGACCCGGGAGACGGGCCGGGCGGTGTACTACTCGCGCTCGCGCCGGCGCCTGTGGCCCAAGGGCGAGTCGTCGGGCCACGTCCAGCGGGTGCGGGAGATCCGGCTCGACTGCGACGGCGACGTGGTGCTGCTGGAGGTGGAACAGGTGGGCGGCATCGCCTGCCACACCGGCCGCCACAGCTGCTTCTACCGGGTGCTCACCGACGACGGCTGGCAGGAGGCCGAGCCGGTGCTCAAGGACCCCGGGGAGATCTACGGCCGCCCATGAACGCGGACACCCGCAGCGATGCCATTCTCCAGCGGCTGGCCGAGGTGCTGGCCGAGCGCCGGCACGCCGATCCCGAGAGTTCCTACGTGGCCGGGCTCTATCACAAGGGACTGGATGCCATTCTGAAGAAGATCGGCGAGGAGGCCACGGAGACGGTGCTGGCGGCCAAGGCCGGCGATGCCGACCACCTGGTTTATGAGGTGGCGGATCTGTGGTTTCATACCCTGGTTCTGCTGGCCCACGAGGGCCTGGGCCCGGAGGCCGTGCTGGCCGAGCTGGCGCGCCGCTTCGGCGTCTCGGGCCTGGCCGAGAAGGCCGCGCGGGGCGGATCCGGAGGAAAATCATGAGCGAGTGCCTGTTCTGCCGCATCGCCGCGGGCGAGGTGCCGTCGGAGCGCGTGTACGAGGACGAGCGCGTCGTGGTGTTCCGCGACATCAACCCCAAGGCCGCCGTGCACCTGCTGGTCATTCCGCGCGAGCACATCGACAGCCTCGAAGACCTGGCCCCGGAGCACGACGCGCTCATGGGCTACATGCTGCGGCTGCTGCCGAAACTGGCGCGGGAGCAGGGCCTGGCCGACGGCTTCCGCACCATCATCAACACCGGGCCCGGCGGCGGCCAGATCATCTTTCACCTGCACATTCACCTGCTGGGCGGCCCCGGGCTGCCCGGCTTCTGACCACGGAGTAAGTTTCAATGGGTATCAGTGTCTGGCAGCTTCTGATCATCCTTCTCATCGTCCTGCTCCTGTTCGGCGCCAAGCGCCTGCGCAACATCGGTACCGACCTGGGGGCCGCAGTCAAGGGCTTCCGCAAGTCCATGCGCGAGGGCGAGGAAGAGGACACCGCCGAACCGGGCCGCCTGGAAAAGCGCGAGGGCGAGGTCATCGAGGGCGAGGCCACCAGGGAGAAGGAAAAGTCCTGATCCGGCCTCGCCGGTCCGGCCCCGCCCGCTCCCGGTGGCCCCACGGGTACCGCCATGTTTGATGTCGGCTTCTGGGAACTGGTGATCATCGCGGTGGTCGCCCTGCTGGTGATCGGTCCCGAGCGCCTGCCCGGTGTCGCCCGCCGCCTGGGCCTGTGGGTGGGGCGCATCCGCCGCTTCGTGGCCAACGTGCGCGACGACGTGGAGCGGGAGCTGCGCGCCGAGGAGCTGCGCCAGGCCATCGAGCGCAACGCCAGCCTGGATGAACTCAAGCAGATCATGAACCAGACCCGGGAGGACCTGACCCGCCCCATCGAACCCGAGTCGGTGGTCAAGGCCATCGACGACCAGCCGGCCGCGGCGGACGAGCAGCCGCAGGAATCCGATGACGGACAAGCCGAAGCCCGAAAGCCCTGACACCGGGGACGAGGGCGCCGAGCAGACTTTTCTCGGCCACCTGGTGGAGCTGCGCGACCGCCTGCTGCGCGCGGTGCTGGCGGTGGTGGTGGTGTTCGCCGGCCTGTTCGCCTTCAGCAACGAGCTCTACGCGCTGCTGGCCCGGCCCCTGCTGCAGTACCTGCCGGAGGGCCACAGCATGATCGCCACCGGCGTCATCTCGCCCTTCCTCACGCCCTTCAAGCTGACACTGGTGGTGTCGGTGTTCCTGGCCATGCCCTACGTGCTGTACCAGATCTGGGCCTTCGTCGCCCCGGGCCTGTACCAGCACGAAAAGCGCCTGGCGCGGCCGCTGCTGGTGTCCAGCATCGTGCTGTTCTACCTGGGCATGGTGTTCTGTTACTACGTGGTGTTTCCGCTGCTGTTCCGCTTCATGGCCGGACAGGCCAGCGACCTGGGCATCATCGACTATACCCCGGACATCACCGCCTACCTGGACACCGTGCTCAAGCTGCTGTTCGCCTTCGGCGTCGCCTTCGAGGTGCCGGTGGCCACCATCATCCTCATCGCCACCGGGGTCACGGATGCCGCCAGCCTGGCCGCCAAGCGGCCGTACATCATCGTCGGCGCCTTCGTCGTGGGCATGCTCCTCACGCCGCCCGACGTCATTTCCCAGACCCTGCTCGCCCTGCCCATGTGGGGCCTGTTCGAGCTGGGGCTGGTCATGTCGCGCCTGTTGCTGAACAAGCGGGAGGAAGGCGCCGTCCCGGTCCCGGCGGCGGAGGGCGGCGCGGCGGCGGCCGCCGGGGCCGCCACCGGCACCGCGGCAGGAACCGCCGCCGGCCGCTACGAGGACGACGAGTTCGTGGAGCT
>JALUTW010000161.1 GCA_027021685.1 Chromatiales bacterium
ACGTCAAGGCCCTGGTGCAGATGGCCGACGAGATCGGCTTCGACGCCCGCCTGCTGCAGGCGGTGGAGGCCCGCAACGAACGGCAGAAGCACCGGCTGGCCGACAAGATCAAGGCCCATTTCGGTGGGGACCTGGCCGGGCGCACCATCGCCGTCTGGGGCCTGGCCTTCAAGCCCGGCACCGACGACATGCGCGAGGCACCGTCGAAGGTGATCATCGCGGATCTCATCGAGGCCGGCGCCCGCGTGCGGGCCCACGACCCGGTGGCGCTGGACGTGGCCCGGCGCGAACTGCCGCGGGAATGGCTGGACAGCGGCGTCCTGGCCCTGTTCGAGCACCAGTACGATGCCCTGGAGGGGGCCGACGCCCTGGCCCTGGTCACGGAGTGGAAGCCGTTCCGCAACCCCGACTTCGGCCGCATCAGGTCGGCACTGAAGCAGCCCCTCGTGTTCGACGGGCGCAACCAATACGACCCGGCGGCCATGACAGAACTGGGCTTCACCTATTACTGCATCGGCCGTGGAGGACAACCGGCATGAAGAACTACCACCGCAAGCGGGTCCTGGTCACCGGTGGCGCCGGCTTCCTGGGCTCGCACCTGTGCGAGCGCCTGCTGGCCGAGGGCTGCGACGTCATCTGCCTGGACAATTTCTTCACCGGCACCAGGGACAACGTCATCCATCTCATGGATGACCACCACTTCGAGCTGCTGCGCCACGACGTGGTGCTGCCGCTGTTCATCGAGGTGGACGAGATCTACAACCTGGCCTGCCCGGCCTCGCCCATCCACTACCAGTACAATCCCATCAAGACCACCAAGACCAGTGTCATGGGCGCCATCAACATGCTGGGCCTGGCCAAGCGCACCCGGGCGCGCATCCTGCAGGCCTCCACCAGCGAGGTCTATGGCGACCCCGCGGTGCACCCGCAGCCCGAGAGCTACCGGGGCAACGTCAACCCCATCGGGCCGCGGGCCTGCTACGACGAGGGCAAGCGCTGCGCCGAGACCCTGTTTTTCGACTACCACCGGGAGCACGGCCTGCCCGTCAAGGTGGTGCGCATCTTCAACACCTACGGCCCGCGCATGCATCCCGAGGACGGGCGGGTAGTGTCCAACTTCATCGTCCAGGCCCTCAAGGGCGAAGACATCACCCTCTACGGCGACGGCTCGCAGACCCGCTCCTTCTGTTACGTGGACGAAATGGTGGACGGCTTCATGCGCATGATGGCCTCGCCGGCCGACTTCACCGGGCCTGTGAACCTGGGCAACCCGGCGGAGTTCACCATCCGCGAGCTGGCGGAAAAGGTGCTGGAGTTCACCGGCTCCCGCTCGCGCCTGGTGACCAGGCCCCTGCCGGCGGACGATCCCAGGCAGCGCCGGCCCGACATCGGGCTGGCGCGGGAGAAGCTGGGCTGGGAACCGAAAGTGACGCTGGAAGAAGGCCTGAAGAAGACCATCGAATATTTCGATCACCTGCTCTCGGGCAGGGTGCAGGAGCGCCCCCCGGCCGCGAACCCGTGACCGCAAACCGGTTTCCCTCTACGTCCTTTGCATCTTTGCGCCTTTGCGTTGAAGGTTTTTTGCGGCGCCAGGGAAGGCCGCCGCGTTTGGCATTCGCGCCGAGGTCGGCACCCCTACACGGCCATTCCGTCCTCTGTATCCAGGAACGCCTCCAGCCGCCGGAAATGCACCTCCTCGCTGAACCGGGCATCGGCCTCGGCCTTGCCCGCCGCGGCCAGCCGCTCGCGCAACGCCGGGTCGCGCGCGAGCCGCTCCAGGCACCGCGCCAGGTCCCCGGCATCGCCGCTTGCGAACATCAGCCCCGTGCGTTCGTGGTCGATGATTTCCGGCACCCCGCCGGCGCGGCTGCCTACCACCGCGGTCCCGGCGCGCATGGCCTCGGGCAGGACCAGGCCGAAGGTCTCCTCGCGGCTGGCCAGCACCACGGCATGGAAGCAGCCCATGAGGCGTTGCGGTTCCGGCACGAAATCCCGGAACACGACCGCATCGTGCAGGCCCGCCCTTGCCACTTCTGCCTTGAGACCGTCAACGTAGGTGCGGTCCATCACGTGCCCCACCAGGGCGGCGCGCACGTCCAGACCCTGCGCGCGCAGCCGGCGCACCGCCTCCACCAGCAGGTGCTGGCCCTTGCCCGGCTCCACGCGACCGAACAGGGCCACGCGGAAGCCGTTTCCGTCCCAGCCCAGCTCGTCGAGAAAAGGCTCGCAGGGCGCCGGCCCTGCCGCCGGCACACCGTAATAAAGCACATGGATTCGCTCCGGCGGCAGCGGCAGGAAACGGCGGGCATCCTCCGCCAGCCGCCGCGTGATGCAGAGGAAGGCGTCCACCTGCCCGTAGAGAAAACGGTGGTAGGGATCCTGCTTGGGCCGGGTCAGGGCCATCTGGCGGGTGTAGACCAGCCGCACCGGCCGGCGCGCCATGGTCGTGGCCAGCGCGGCCAGGGCCATGTCCCCGCGCCAGTGCATGTGTACCGTATCGATGGCGTGAGTATCGATGAGCCGCGCCAGCCGGCGTGCCGCCAGCCACGGCCAGGCACGCACGGCCACGGGCAGGTGCTCGCGCGGGATGCCGGCCTCCACCAGGCGCCGGTCGATGAGCCCGCCAGGCCGCACCACGGCCAGGCACCCGCCCCGCTCGTGGTAGTGGCGGATGACCTTGTCGGCGTACAGCTCCAGGCCACCATGGCCCGGTGACAGGCACAATTCCAGCAGCTTCATCGATTCACCGGCCTGGGTTAGAATCACCACCACCGCGGCGCGCGAGGCGCCATTCTAGCCAACCCCGAGCCGTTTGACCTCATCTGCGCCACAAGGCCCGACCCGCGTGCTGGTGATCCGCGCCGGCCAG
>JALUTW010000162.1 GCA_027021685.1 Chromatiales bacterium
ACCGGCAGGTTGGCCGGCATCACCAGGCCCTTGTAGGCGATGACCTGGGCCGACAGGCTGGGCACGTAGAACACCGGATCACCGGGCTCGATGTGCTTCTCGGTACGGCGGCGGGCGACGTAGAGATGGCGCTCGAAGGCCGCCGGATCCATGCCCTCGCCGGCATTGACGAAGATCTGCTCGATGCGCGGCAGGCTCTTCAGGGCCTCCTCGCCGCAGGCCTCGGCATTAGTGGGCACCTCGCGCCAGCCGGCCACTTCCAGGCCTTCCTTTTCCAGCTCGGCCGCCAGGGTGCGGCGCGCGGTGTCGGCCAGCGCCGCGTCGGGGTTGAGAAACACCATGCCGGCGGCGTAGTGCTCGCCCAGCGACAGGCCGCAATCCGCGGCGGCGGCGCGCAGGAAGGCGTCGGGCTTTTTCATCAGCAGGCCGCAGCCGTCGCCGGTCTTGCCGTCGGCGGCCACCGCGCCGCGGTGGGTGAGCCGCTCCAGCGCATGGATGGCGGTGCGCACCAGCCAGTGGCTGGGCTGGTCGTCCATCTGCGCAATGAGGCCGAAACCGCAGTTGTCGCGCTCGAACTCGGGCCGATACAAACCTTTGAGATGTTGCTGTTCCACGCCTTCCGCTTACCTGTTGATTCGCAAGTTTTTCAATAAATTCAATGCTTAAGCCCGTTTTGCGCGGGCAAAATGGGCAAGCAGTATAGCGATCCGGCCAAGGCGGTTCAAACCTATTTATATGGTCGCCACAGGATGACCCCGGGCGGGGTGGGGGCGTTCAGGGCGCGGCTTCCAGCTCCGCGTGGATGCTGGCGAAGCTGCGGGCCCAGGGGGACTGGCGGCGCAGGGTTTCGGGCAGGGCATTGCGGGCGGCGAGGGCGGCCGCGCGGTCGGGGTAGACGCCGTAGATCACCGCGTACCAGTCGCGGCCGTTCTGGCGGGTGTGGAACCAGGTGGCCCTGCCTTCCAGCCCGTGCTCGCGGACGAACTGCCGCACGCTGGCCTCCCGACGCGCGCCCAGCAGTTGCAGGGTGAAATGGCCGGGATCCTGGCTCCAGATCCAGCCCGCCGCCCGGGCGGGATCCGTGGGGGGACCGGCGCCCCGCTGTCGCGGCGCCGGCAGATTGGCTGCCGGTGGCCTGATGTCGCCGTTGGTTCCCGGTGCGGATCCCGGCGCGGATCCGGGCGTGGATTCGGGCGCGGCGGCGCGCAGCTGGGCCTGCACGCCGCCGATATTACGGATCCAGGGTTTGAGCTTGCGCAGCGCCGGGTCGAGGCGGCTCTCCGCCTGCTGGGCGGCGGCGCGGCTGGGATAGATCCCGTAGAGCACGGTATAGCGAGGCGCGCCGTCGTGGGTGGTGCGCACGATGCCCGCCTCCCCGCCCAGCCGATGGCGGCGCACGAAATCCCGCGCGCCGGATGCCAGACGGCTGATGAACAGCTGGATGGTGAAGTGCGTGGGATCCTGCTTGAGCCACCAGGCGGCATCTCGCGTCCCCGTCGTCCCGGCCCCGGGCGCCGCCCTGGGCGCGGCCGCCTTCGGTGCCTGCACCTTGAACGCCAGGCTGGCGCGGGCGCCGTCGTCGGGGCGGATAAGGGTCACCTTCCAGGCATCCGGTTCCACGCCGGTGGTGATGCGGAAGGTCAGCTCGTGCCGGTTGAGGCGCGTGACGCGCCCGGCAGGCAGGCGCTTGTGTTTCCCCGCCCAGGCCACTTCCACCTGGATCCCCTTGACGAAACCGTCACCGCGCAGCTTGAGCACCTGCTGGCGCGGGCTGCCGATGACCGGGCTGGGCGTCAGGCTGTCCACGCGCAGGGGCGGCAGCGCGGGCGCCGGGGCCGGCTCCGCGCCGGTGGTGGCCGGGGGCGTGGCCGCGCCGGGTTGCTCCGGGCCCTCGGGCGCCAGCTGTGGCGTGTTCGCCGGGATCAGGGGCGGGGGCGCCGCCTCGGCGGCCGGCGCCGGGGTCGCGCCGGCCTGGGGTGCGGCTGGAGGGGCCGCCGGGGGCGCCACCGGGATGGTGATAGTCTGTGGCGGCGGCGTGGCCGCTTCTGCCTGGGCGGCGGGCGCGGTGTCCGCTGCGGGGGGCGCTTGTTGCGGTTCCCCCTCGGCCGCTGGCCCGGCCAGGGGTTCGGGAGCGGGTTCGGGCCGGGGTTCGGGCGCCGGGGCTTCCGGCGCGCCGCCGGGCAGATCCGCCGGATCCAGCACCACCTGGCCGTCTCCCGTGAAGATGCGGTTGATGTCGTCCTGGTAGGCGAGCGCGATACCGGCGAGGATGCCGATGAGGAGAACGGGAATGGCGCGGCGCGCGTGCCGGGCATCCATGAGGCCCGACACCGTGTAGGCCGTGTTGTCGGTCTCGTCGCCTCCGGCGGTGGCCTCGTCCACCTTGCCGCCGCGCAGCAGGCTGTGGGCGAGGCGGTTGATGCGCGCCGGGATCCCCTCGGCGCTGCGTGCGATGCGCTTGATGGCGCGTGGCGAGAAGGGGCTCTCGTCGCCGCGGAAGCCGGCCACGTGCAGGCGGTGGCGCAGGTATTCGGCCACCTGTTCCTCGGTGAGCGGTGGCACGTCGAGGGTGTGGGTGATGCGGTCGCGCACGCCGCGCAGGGCGCGGGATTCCAGCACGCGTTCGATCTGCGGCTCGCAGAACAGGATGATGCGCAACAGGTGGCCGTCGCCGCTCTCGGTGTCGGCCAGCTGGAAGAGGGTCTCCAGCGCGTCCTCCGGCAGGTCGTGGGCATCGTCCACCACCAGGATGGGCACCAGGTTGCGGCGTTGCAGGGAGACGAGGTGGTCGTAGAGGGCACCGTGCACCGCGGCGGGATCGTCGGGCAGGGGATGCAGGCCGAAGCCGGTGGCGATGTGGC
>JALUTW010000163.1 GCA_027021685.1 Chromatiales bacterium
CGGGCGCCTGGTAGCGCTGCACGTCTACCCGGCCCGCTCGGCCAGCCTGGTCAACGACGAGTCCTACGGTGACCTGGCCCTGCACAGTGCGGAACAGCGGGACCTCCAGGCCGAGCTCCAGCTGCGCAACCGGCTGGAGTCGCGACTGGCGGCCCTGGGGGTGCGGCCCGGCGTCCTGGAGCTGCTGGAGGGATCACCGGCGGCCACCATCGCCCGCGAGGTCGAGACCCGGCAGGCCGGCGTCCTGGTGGTGGGCCGGCCCAAGGCCCGCCTCGGGTCGGTCGCCACCAAGCTGGCCAAGACCGCAGCCTGCGACGTCCATATCGTCCGGGCCAGTGGCTACGGGCATGGCACCTAGAGTCCCCCTGTCTGGCGGTGGCATTGCCGAGCCGTGCAGAATGCATGGGGGAATGCTCAACCCGCACAGCAGGACAGCTGCCGCACGTCCTTGCGGAAGGTCTGGGCACAGAGCTTGAGTCCTTCCACCATGGTCAGGTACGGAAACAGCTGATCGGCCAGTTGGTCCACGGTCATGCGGTGGCGGATGGCCAGCGCAGCGGCCTGGATGACTTCACCCCCCTCCGGCGCCAGGACCTGGCAGCCCAGCAGAGTGCCGTCGCGGGCATCGGCCACCAGCTTGATGAAGCCCCGGGTGTCGAAGTTGGCCAGGGCCCGGGGCATGTTGTCCAGATCCAGGCGGCGGCTCATGACCTCCCGTCCCTGTGCCTGCGCGGCCGCCTCCGACAGGCCCACGGTGGCCACCTGCGGATCGGTGAACACCACGGCGGGAAGCACGGACAGGTCCAGTGCTGCATCCCCGCCGGTCATGTTGACAGCGGCCCGGGTTCCGGCCGCGGCGGCGACGTAGACGAACTGCGGCAGGGTGGTGCAGTCGCCCACGGCGAACACCCCCTCGACACTGGTACGCAGGTGATCGTCGACAACGATGCGGCCATGCGCATCGGTTTCGACTCCGGCCCGATCCAGCGCCAGATCATCCGTGTTGGGTGTCCGGCCGGTGGCCACCAGTAGCGCATCGCCCTGGACCCTGCCGCCTTCGAGCTCCACCGTGAACGTGCCCCTGTCATGTGCCACGCCGACCGGCGTGGTGCGGGTGCGGACATCGACGCCTTCCTCGCGCAGCACCGCCTCCAGACCGGCGCCCAGTGCGGGGTCCTCGCGCGAGAGCAGGGTCCCGCGCGCCAGTACCGTGACCGCGGCGCCCAGGCGGCGCCAGGCCTGGGCCAGCTCGAGGGCCACCACCGAGCCGCCGATGACGATGAGATGTTCGGGCACGGTCTCGGCCACCAGCGCCTCGGTAGAGGTCCAGTAGGGCGTGCCGGCGAGTCCTGGAATCTCCGGAATCGCGGGGCGGGCCCCGGTGGCGATGAGTATGCGATCGGCACTGACCGCGGTCTCTCCGCCGTTGCGCAAGGCGACCTCCAGCGTCTGCGCATCGCGGAACCGGGCCCGGCCGCGAATCAGCGCAATGGCGTCGTGACCGGCAAGGATGTCCTCGTACTTGGCCTGGCGCAGCTCCGTCACCCGTTGCTGCTGCTGCGCCACCAGTGCCGGCCGGTCGATGCGGGGCCGGCAGTGCTCGATGCCGGCAAAGGGATGGGCCGACTGTATGTGGGCCACGTGGGCGGCCCGGATCATGATCTTCGACGGCACGCAACCGACGTTGACGCAGGTGCCGCCAATGTCGCCGGCTGCCTCGATGAGGGTGACCCGCGCGCCTTCCTTGGCGGCGCGGATGGCCGCGGCAAAGGCACCGGAGCCGGAGCCGACGATGGCGATGTGCAGCCCGCTGCCACCGGCGCCCGGCTGGCCGTCCTCGCTGTCCACAAAGCGGGCGGTGTAACCCCTGGCCGAGAGGGCAGCCCTGAGCGCATCCAGATCCACCTTGCCGGGGGCCTCGACGACCGCACTGGCCTCGGGCCAGGACACCCGTGCCCGGACCCCGGGGACGGCATTGAGGGCAGCCTGCGCGGTGGCAGCGCAGTGCTCGCAGGTCATGCCGTCGATGTGAAAGCGGAGCCGCGTCATGACGGTGAACCCGCCTTGCCCGGCGCTGTCTCGGCAACGGTGGCCGGGTAACCGGCATTGGTGGTGGCGGCGAGCAGGGCATCGATGCTGGTGCGGGCCGGGTCGAACAGCACCACCGCGGTCTTGCTGTCGAAGTCCACCATGGCCCGGCTCACGCCGTCCACACCTTCCAGGGCCTTGCGCACGGTGATGGGGCAGGCGGCGCAGGTCATGCCCGGGACGGACAGGACCACCTGGCGCAGCCCGGTGGCGGTTCCGGAAGCCGAGGCTTCGGCCGGTGGCGTGGCCGGTGGCGTGGTGCCGCGGTCACAGGCGGCAAGGAGCAGGAGGAAGGCCAGCGGGACGAGGAGACGCATGATCGTGATACCTGTGGTCAATAGAACAGCGGTGCATACCAGGGAAAGGCCAGCAGGGCGGCCACGAGTACCGTCACCACCCAGAAGATGATGCGCTGGTTGCGCAAGGTGGACGGCACGGCGCAGGCCTCGTCGGGGGCGCACCGGCGCGGTGCGACATGGAGCGTGTAGAAGGCCAGGACCAGAAACCCGACGGTGATACCGATGAAAACGGGTCGGTAGGGCTCCAGCGCGGTCAAACGCCCCACCCAGGCGCCGCCGAGGCCCAGGCTCACCAGCACCAGTGGACCCACGCAACAGGCCGAGGCACCCATGGCGGCGGCGATTCCTGCGGCCAGGGAACGGCGGCCTGCCGCCACGGGGTTGGTCGGACGGCCCTTGCTCGACGGGGTTTCCATGCCCCATAGTGTCGACCCCGTAGCATGGTACGGAGTCAAGGCTGGAGAGGGAT
>JALUTW010000164.1 GCA_027021685.1 Chromatiales bacterium
GCTGGTGCACGAGGCCAGCGAGCTGCTGGCGGTGGCCAACGGCCTGCGCGCCGGCCGCCTGCCCGGGCGGGCGGTGGCGTAGAACGCCAGCCCCGGACCGGCGGGGCTGCGCTCAGTCCCACCGCAGCCCGCCGCCGGTCTGGTACTCGGTCACGCGGGTCTCGAAGAAGTTTTTCTCCTTGCGCAGGTTGGCCTGTTCGTCCAGCCACGGCAGGGCGTTGCTTGCGCCCGGAAACGGCTCGGCCAGGCCCACCTTGCGTGCGCGCCGGTTGGCGATGAAGCGGAACTGCTCCACGTGGTCCTCGGCCGAGTAGCCCAGGATGGGCTCCGGCAGCAGGAACCGAGCGTAGTCGCGCTCCGCGGCCTCGGCCTCCTCCCACATGGCCTGGACGGCGGCCGCATCGGGACGGATGCCCTCCTCGGCCATGATCTGCTTCACCACCCGCAGGCCGAAGGAGGCGTGCAGGACTTCGTCACGCATGATGTACTGGAGCTGCTCGGCGGTGCCCTTCATGAGTCCGCGCCGCTGGAGGGCGAAGATGGGCGAGAAGCCGTTGTAGAACCAGCAGCCCTCGAACACCGCGGCGAAGAACAGGTAGGCCATGACGAAATCCATGAGCGCTTCCGGATCACGCAGGTCGATGTCGGGCCGCAGCACCGAATCCAGACGGCGGTTGGCAATGCGGATCTTGCGGTGGATCTCCGGCACCACCCGGTAGCGGTTGTAGATCTCACCCTGGTCCAGCCCGATGGTCTCGATGCAGTGCTGGTAGGTCCAGGTGTGCAGGGCCTCCTCGTACACCTGCCGGGCCTGGTAGATCTGCAGCTCCGGGGCACTCATCTTCTCCATCACCGCCAGGCCGATGTTGCGCATGGCGAGGATGTCCGAGGTGGTGAGGTAGGCCAGGACATTCTCGTACACGTGCCGCTCCTCCACCGTGAGGCGGTGGTGGTAGTCCTGCACGTCCTGGCTCATGTTGATGTCCAGCGGCGTCCAGTGGTTGCGGTTGGCGTTGAGAAAGTACTCCCAGGCCCAGGGATACTTGAACGGCGCGAGCTGGTTGATGTCGGTGAGCCCGTTGATGACCCGCTTGTCCTCCGGGTTCACCGGCCGCAGGTCCGGCGATTCCGTTTCCGCTCCCGTTTCCGCCTCCGCTGCAGGAACCCGCGGCGGCGCCGGCGTGGCCGGGGTGTGCACCGCGGCGATGGGATCGTCCCAGTCGAGCATGATGATCTCCTTACAGATATTTTGGTTGCTGTCGCGGTTGCATCGGTACCTGGTGTTCATCGTACCTTGCAACTCGCCCCTCGTTCCTGTGTTTATTGGCAGGCCTCGCAGTCCGGATTGTCGATGGCGCACGCGGCCGGGGCCGCCTCCACCGAGTGCTTCTCCACGCCGGTGGCGGCCAGGGTACGCAGGTAGTAGGTGGTCTTGAGTCCGCGGATCCAGGCCAGCTTGTAGAGGGCATCCAGCTTGCGCCCCGACGGCTCGGCCATGTAGAGATTCAGGCTCTGGGACTGGTCCAGCCACTTCTGCCGCCGGGCGGCGGCCTCCACCAGCCAGCGCGGGTCGATCTCGAAGGCGGTGGCGTACAGGGCCTTGAGATCGTCGGGCACGCGATCGATGGCCCGCACCGAGCCGTCGTAGTACTTGAGGTCATTGACCATCACCTCGTCCCACACGCCGCGGGCCTTGAGTTCGTCCACCAGGTACAGGTTGTGCACCGTGAACTCCCCCGACAGATTGGACTTGACGTAGAGGTTCTGGTAGGTGGGCTCGATGCTCTGGGACACGCCGCAGATGTTGGAGATGGTGGCGGTGGGGGCGATGGCCAGGCAGTTGCTGTTGCGCATGCCCACCGTACGCACCCGCTCCCGCAGGGTGTCCCAGTCCAGGGTGGTCCCGCGGTCCACCTTGAGATACTCGCCCCGGGCCTCGGCCAGCAGCTCCAGCGAGTCGATGGGCAGAATGCCCCGGCTCCAGAGGGAGCCCTCGTAGCTGGGATAGCGCCCGCGCTCCTCGGCCAGCTCGGTGGAGGCATGGATGGCGAACCAGCTCACTGCTTCCATGGAACGATCGGCGAACTCCACCGCGGCCTCCGAGGCATAGGGAATGCGCAGGCGGTAGAGGGCGTCCTGGAAGCCCATGATGCCCAGCCCCACCGGCCGGTGGCGCAGGTTGGAACGGCGTGCCTGCGGCACCGTGTAGTAGTTGTAGTCGATGACGTTGTCCAGCATGCGCATGGCGGTGCGCACGGTGCGCTCCAGCCGGGCCAGATCCAGCCCGCCCTCCGTGACGTGATTGGCCAGGTTCACCGAGCCCAGGTTGCACACCGCGATCTCGTCGTCGGAGGTGTGCAGGGTGATCTCGGTGCACAGGTTGGAGGAATGCACCACGCCCCGGTGCTGGTTGGTGTAGCGCAGGTTGCAGGGATCCTTGAACGTGATCCACGGATGCCCGGTCTCGAACAGCATGGACAGCATCTTGCGCCACAGCTCCACCGCCGGCACGCGCTTCCAAACCCGGATCTCGCCCCGCTCGGCCTTCTCCTCGTAGCGCCGGTAGGCGGCCTCGAACTCCGGTCCCGTGAGGTCGTGCAGGTCCGGCACCTCGTCGGGCGAGAACAGGGTCCACTGCCCTTCCTCCGCCACCCGCTTCATGAACAGGTCCGGTACCCAGTTGGCGGTGTTCATGTCGTGGGTGCGGCGGCGCTCGTCGCCGGTGTTCTTGCGCAGCTCCAGGAAGTCTTCGATGTCGATGTGCCAGGTCTCCAGGTAGGCGCACACCGCCCCCTTGCGTTTGCCCCCCTGATTGACTGCTACTGCCGTGTCGTTGGCCACCTTGAGGAAGG
>JALUTW010000165.1 GCA_027021685.1 Chromatiales bacterium
GCCAGGCCACCGGGCGCACACCCGGCTCCAGCTCCGGGGCGAAGGCGTGGCCGTAGACGATCTCGTGGGTGGCGGGCAGGCGCCCGTCCACCCGGAACTTCTCGTACGCCGCCTCCATGCGGGCCAGGCGGCCGCGGCCGGTGAGGCCGTGCGGCCGGCCGCGGTTGACGTTGTGGGCACCCACGGCCTTGAGGTCGTGCATGAGATCGCGCACGGTGCGGTAGGTCACCGTGATCCACTCGGCGTCGGTCACCGGATCGGCGAAGCCCTGGCGCACCAGGGCATCGCCCACGTCGTGCAGATCGGTGAAGGTGTTGACGTGCACGTGGCCGTCGGCCTCGGCCCAGGCCGCGCGCAGCTCCCTGAGGGTGTCGGGGCCGAAGGTGGTGAACAGCAGCAGGCCGCCGGGGCGCAGCACCCGCCGGCACTCCCCCAGCGCGGCATCCAGATCGTCGCACCACTGCAGGGCCAGGCTGGAGAACACCAGGTCCACGCTGGCATCACGCAGGGGCAGGGCCTGCAGGTCCCCCGCCATCACCCGCAGCCGGCGGCGGCGCCACCAGGGCAGGGCCCGCCGCGCCCGCCGCGCCATGGCCACCGCCAGGTCCAGCCCCAGCAGCCGGGCCCTGGGCCAGCGCCGGTGGAGCGCAGCCAGGGCGAAGCCGGTGCCGCAGCCCGCATCCAGCACGGTGCGCGGCGCAAACCGGATGAGGTCCAGCCGCTCCAGCAGGCGCGTGGCCACTTCCCGCTGCAGGACCGCGGCGGCGTCGTAGTCGGCGGCCGCCCGCTCGAAGGCGCGGCGGGCCGCGGCCCGGTCCAGCCCGGCGGCGGACGCCTCGTTCATGCGAAGAACGCCTCCAGCGCGGCGGCACAGTGTTCCGGGTGAGACAGGAAGGGCGCGTGGCCGGCGCCCTCGATAACCTCGACCCGCGCCCGCGGCACCCCGGCCGCCGCGGTCTCCAGCGCCGCCGCCGGCACCAGGGTGTCGCGCCCGCCGCCCAGGAACAGGACCGGCATGGACAGCGCCGCCAGCCGCCCGCGCAGGTCGGTGCCCTCCAGCAGCCGCAGGCCGGCGGCGAGCACCGCCGGTTCCGGCACCGGCCGCGCCGCCAGGGCCGCGCGCAGCACGCGCAGGGTCTCGCGCCCGCCATCGGCGCCGCGGCACTGCAGGGCCAGGAAACGCTGCACGGTGCCGGCCGGGTCCGACTGCAGGGCAGCGGCGAAATCCGCCAGCAGTTCCGGGGCCACGCCATGGGGCCAGCCGGGCCGGCGCACGAAGCACGGGTTGCTGGCCACGAGGGCCAGGCGCTCGATGCGCCCGCCCAGGCGCGAGGCCAGGGCCAGCGCCACCAGCCCGCCCAGGGACCAGCCGGCCAGCCGCACCGGTTCCGGCGGCAGCACGGCCTCCACCGCCGCGGCCCAGGCCTCGAGTTCTGCCGCCACCGGCGGACTGAGGCCGTGGCCCGGCAGGTCCACCAGGACCACCCGGTGACCGCGGGCCAGGTCTTCCGCCACCGGACCCCACAGGCCGCCGTGCATGGCCCAGCCGTGGAGCAGCACCAGCGGCGGTCCCTGGCCCAGGGTTTCGCAATGGAGCCGGGCGTTCACGGCGCGGCCCCGGAGCAGGTCCCGGCCAGGGCGGCGAGCAGCGCATCCACCTGGGCCTCGCTGTGGGCGGCGGTGAGGGTCACGCGCAGGCGCGCGGTGCCCTCGGGCACCGTGGGCGGGCGGATGGCCTGGACCAGGAAACCCTGCTCGCGCAAGGCGGCCGCGGCCGCCAGCGCGGTGTCGCTGTCGCCCAGTAATATAGGTTGGATGGGCGTGGCCGAAGGCGCGGCGGGCAGATCCAGCTCCGCGGCACCGGCCCGGAACCGCGCCACCAGGGCGTGCAGGTGCTCGCGGCGGCCCGGCTCGCGCCGCACCACGGCCAGCGCCGCCAGGGTGGCCTCGGCCACCGCCGGCGGCAGGGCGGTGGTGTAGACGTAGCTGCGGGCATGCTGCACCAGGTGTTCGACGAGCTCCGTCGCGCCGGCGACGAAGGCCCCGAAGGTCCCCAGGGCCTTGCCCAGGGTGCCCACCAGCACCGGCACCGCATCGGTATCCAGGCCGAAGTGCTCCAGGCTGCCGCGGCCGGTGGCCCCCGTCACGCCCAGGCCGTGGGCGTCGTCGACCATCAACCAGGCCCCGTGGCGGCGGCAGGCCGCGGCCAGCTCCGGCAGCGGCGCCAGGTCGCCGTCCATGGAGAACACCCCGTCCGTGGCCACCAGGGCCCGGCCGGTGGCCGCGGCCAGGAGGGACTCCAGGTCGGCGGCGTCGGCGTGGCGGTAGCGGAGCAGGCGGGCGCCGGACAGGCGGGCGCCGTCGATGAGGGAGGCGTGGTCCAGGCGATCCTCGAGCACCGTGTCGCCGCGCCCGGCCAGGGCCGCGACCACCCCCAGGTTGGCCATGTAACCGGTGGAGAACAGCAGCGCCCGCGGCCGGCCGGTGAACTCGGCCAGGGCCTCCTCCAGGCGCCGGTGGGGGGCCAGGTGGCCGCACACCAGGTGCGCGGCGCCGCTGCCCGCCCCCCAGCGCTCCGCCCCCCGGGCCAGGGCGGCGGTCACCTCCGGATGCGCGGCCAGGCCCATGTAGTCGTTGCTGCAGAAGTTCACCAGGCGCCGCCCGTCGAGGACCACCTCGGCCCCCTGGGGCGAGTCCAGGCACAGGCGCCGGCGCAGAAGGCCCGCCTCGCGGCGGGCGGCGAGCCCGGCCGCGAGTTCCTGGAGGCGCGCGTCGGCGGGCATGGAGCGGGCGGTCCGGTGCTCAGCAGGCGGTCAGGCCCAGGCGCCGGAACAGGGCCCGATCGCGCTGCGTATCGGCATTGGGGGTGGTGAGCAGCTTCTCGCCGTAGAAGATGGAGTTGGCCCCGGCCAGGAAGCACAGGGCCTGCAGCTCGTCGCTCATGCTCTCGCGGCCGGCGGACAGGCGCACGTGGGAGCGCGGCATGAGCACCCGGGCCACGGCGACGGTGCGCACGAACTCGATGGGGTCCAGGTCGCCGGCACCGGCCAGGGGCGTGCCCTCCACCCGCACCAGCAGGTTGATGGGCACGCTCTCCGGATGGGGATCCTGGTTGGCCAGCTCGCGCAACAGCCCCACCCGGTGCCCGCGGTCCTCGCCCATGCCCAGAATGCCGCCGCAGCAGACCCGGATCCCGGCCGCACGCACGTGGTCCAGGGTGCGCAGGCGATCCTCGTAGGTGCGGGTGGAGATGATCTCGCCGTAGAACTCCGGCGAGGTGTCCAGGTTGTGGTTGTAGTAATCCAGCCCCGCCTCGGCCAGGCGCCGGGCCTGGTCCTCGCGCAGCATGCCCAGGGTGAGGCAGGTCTCCAGCCCCAGGGCCTTGACCCGGCGCACCATCTCCGCCACCCGCTCCAGGTCGCGGTCCCTGGGCGAACGCCAGGCGGCCCCCATGCAGAAGCGGCTGGCCCCGCCGTCACGGGCCTTGCGCGCCGCGGCCACCACCTCCTCCACGTCCATGAGGGGATGCTCCTCCACCGGGGCCTCGTGGCGCACGCTCTGGGGACAGTAGGCGCAGTCCTCCGGGCAGCGGCCGGTCTTGATGGAGAGCAGCGAGCTCACCTGCACCCGGTTGGGATCGAAATGCTCGCGGTGCACGGACTGGGCCCGGAACAGGAGATCGTTGAAGGGCAGCTCGTAGAGGGCCGCGATCTCCTCGTCCCGCCAGTCGTGGCGCAGGACCGCCCCGCTCACGGCGCGCCCTCCCCGTCCACGGTGACGTCGGTCCAGCGCTCGCGGTGGATGCGCACCAGGTCCCACACCGACCAGGGCACGATGATGAGGGCGCCCACGGCCCAGGTGGCGAGCCACAACCGCACGTCGGTCCCGAAAAAGGTGGCCACCACCACCACCGCCCCGGCCACGCCGTAGAGGCGGTAGGCCGCCTGCTGGGTGTAATGCCCCACCCGCGGGTTGGGGTGGTGCCGGTTCATGGCGTAGAGCACCATGGAGGCCCCGAGCCAGAAGATCCCCAGGGGCACGGGCACCGCCATGGCCAGCAGGTTGCCCCAGTTGAACAGGGCCGCCGCCCGGCGGGCGCTGGCGGCGGTCACCACCCGGGGGGCGGCGGAGACGTCGTTTTCGGTCATGGTCCGGCGGCTTACAATGAGAAGACAGGGAAGCGCATCTTAGGGCAGGGAGGGGGCCTGTCAACCCAAATGGAATTGGGAGTTAACATTTGGTCATTTATTGACCGAATACTCTGCTGGCGCCAGCCCTGCGCGTGCTGCGGGGCCCCGGGCAGGGCGCTGCTGTGCCCGGGCTGCCTGGCGGACCTGCCCCGCCTGGACAACCCCTGCCGCCGCTGTGCCGAACCCCTGCCCGCCGGCGCCACGCCCCTGTGCCCCCGCTGCCTGGGACCGCGGCCACCGGCCTTCGCCCGGGTCCACGCCCTGTTCGCCTACGCCCCGCCGGTGGACCGCCTCATCACCGGGCTCAAGTACCACGGCCGCTGGGAAGCGGCGCGCCTGCTGGGAAGCCTGCTGGGCGAGGCCCTGGCCGGCGCGGACCCCCTCCCCGACATCCTGGTGCCGGTGCCCCTCCACCCCCGCCGCCTGCGCCGGCGCGGCTACAACCAGGCCCTGGAGTTGGCCCGCCATGCCGCGGCCCGCGCCGGGCTGCCGCTGGAGGCGGGGCGCTGCCGCCGCGTCCGCCACGGACCGCCCCAGGCCGGGCAGGACGCCGCCGCCCGCCGGCGGGCGGTGCGGGATGCCTTCGCCGTGGACGGCCGGGTGGACGGCCTGCACGTGGGCCTCGTGGACGACGTGGTGACCACCGCCGCCACGGTGAACGAGCTGGCCCGCGTGCTCAGGCGCGCCGGGGCGCGCGAGGTGAGCGTGTGGTGCGCCGCCCGGGCGGGCCGCACATCCGGCACCTGAGTCCCGGCCCGTAGCCGGCCGCTCAAGTCCCGAAAAGATCCTCGAAATGTGAACGGGTTCTCACTTTTCTGGCCCGAACTTAGGGTTTTCCCCAATACCCCCGGCGCGCGGACTTGGCTACCTTTCCGGCAGCAGGGGGTGGCCTGCGACAACGCCCTCTCCCGCGTCGGCCCATGCCGGCAGGGTCCCGGGACCGGCGGCGGGCGGGGAGAGGCACCAACGGAGTCGAGACGCTGTTTCTATGGAGGGAGAAGACCGATGAGTTGCGGAGAAGTGGGCTATTTTGGGCGGTCGGCGAAGCAGGTGGGAGAGCGCAACGGCCTGCCCATATACCGGGCGGTGGTGTGCAGCGCGCGGGAACCCTTCGAGCGCCGAGGGTGGATTCAGGTGCCCATGGCGGTGCGCGGGGGCTACCGCGTGCCGCTGTCGGAGAATGGTTCCGGGAAGACCCTTGGCGAGGCGCTGGGCGAACGGGGTTACCCCGTGAAGAAGGAAGGGTTCTATTTTCTGCCCATCGGGAAGATAAAGAGCTACGAGAGGACGAAGGAGCCGGCGCGGCTGGACACCGAGCTGATGCCGGTGGTGCCGGTCCGGTTTCTGGAGCCGGAGGGCAAACGCCTGGGGCACCTTCGCACCGGGTGGCTGTACATCTTCGTGGACGGACACCTGTGGCGGGAGCTTCGGATATTTCATGACGAGGCGGACCGGTTCGGCCCGGTGGGGCGGGAGAGCTGGGTCTATCACGATGTGGACCTGGCCTACTACCAGGGGCGGGACGTTCGGCCGTCGGCATCGAAGCCGACGCGGCGGGCGGCCCTGGAGCTGCCCAGGAGGATGGAAGGCCGGGCGGTGCGCGTGGAGGTGGCGTACTCGGAGGTGCAGTGGAGCTGGGAATACATCTGCCGGCTGGGCGGGATGTCGCCGGAGGACCCGCGGTACGTGGCGGAATATCATCTGCACCAGCGGTACCG
>JALUTW010000166.1 GCA_027021685.1 Chromatiales bacterium
CCCACGCGGAGGATGCGCGCGGGCTTGACCCGCTCCCCGTTGACGCGCACATGGCCGGCATGGACGGCCTCGGCCGCGAGCACGCGGGTCTTGTAAAACCGCGCCGCCCACAGCCACTTGTCGATGCGCACACGGAGCGGGGCGGCATGGGGTGAAGCAGGACCGGCCATGGCCCGGAACATAGCACAGGCCCGGTAACCCTCAAACCGGATGGTTTTTGCCCTCCCCGCCCTGCGCTATGATGCGCGCCATGTCCGTTTCCGCCCAGGCGCAGCCGCTGTCCCCGGGGCTGCGCGCCACGCTGTTGCGGCGGCTGCGCCGCCTGCTGCCCGCCGATGCCGTCCTCGCCCGGGAAGAGGAACTCCGCCCCTACGAATGCGACGCCCTCTCGGCCTACCGGCGGCTGCCCGGCGTGGTGGTGCTGCCGCGCGACGCGGACGAGGTGCGCGCCGTGCTTCGCCTGTGCCGCGAACTGCAGGTGCCGGTGGTGGCCCGCGGGGCCGGAACCGGGCTGGCGGGCGGGGCCCTGCCACGGCCCGACGGCGTGCTCCTGAGCCTGGCCCGCCTCGACCGCATCCTGCGCCTGGACCCGGACAACCGCATCGCGGTGGTCCAGCCCGGGGTGCGCAACCTGGCCGTGTCCGAGGCCGCCGCCGCCCACGGCCTGTTTTACGCCCCCGATCCCTCGTCCCAGGTGGCCTGCACCATCGGCGGCAACGTGGCCGAGAACGCCGGCGGGGTGCACTGCCTGAAATACGGCCTCACCGTGCACAACGTCCTGGGCCTGAAGATGATCACCATGGACGGGGAGCTGCTGGAGCTGGGCGGGGTGCACGGCGCCCCCGACGGCCCGGGCCTGGACCTCGCCGCCCTCGCGGTGGGCTCCGAGGGCATGCTGGGCGTGGTGGTGGAGGCGACCCTGCGCCTGCTCCCGGTCCCGCCGGCGACGCGGGTGGCGCTGGCGGCCTTCGACGACATCGCCACCGCGGGCAAGGCGGTGGGGCGGATCATCGGCGCCGGCATCGTCCCCGCGGGGCTGGAGATGATGGACAACGCTGCCCTGCGCGCGGCCGAGGACTTCGTGCACGCGGGCTACCCGCGCGACGCCGCGGCCATCCTGCTGTGCGAGGTGGACGGCGAGGCCGCCGAGGCCGACGCGCAGATGGCACGCGTGTGCGCGCTGCTGCGCGAGGCCGGCGCCACCGAGGTGCGGGTGGCGCGGGACGAGGCCGAGCGCGAGCGTTTCTGGAAAGGGCGCAAGGCCGCCTTCCCCGCCGTGGGCCGCATCAGTCCCGACTACTACTGCATGGACGGCACCATCCCCCGCCACCGCCTGCCCCGGGTGCTGGAAGGCATCGCACGCCTGGCGCGGGAGCACGGCCTGCCGGTGGCCAACGTCTTTCACGCCGGCGACGGCAACCTGCACCCGCTCATCCTCTACGACGCCGCCCGCCCCGGCGAGCTGGAACGGACCGAGGAGCTGGGCGCGAAGATCCTGGAACTGTGCGTGGCGGCCGGCGGCACCATCACCGGCGAACACGGCGTGGGCATGGAAAAGATCGACCAGATGTGCGTGCAGTTCGGCACCGCGGAACTGCAGCGCTTCCACGACGTGAAGGCCGCCTTCGATCCCGCCGGCCTGCTCAACCCCGGCAAGGCCGTGCCCACCCTCCACCGCTGCGCCGAGCTGGGCGCCATGCACGTGCACGGCGGCCGGCTGCCGTTTCCCGAGCTGGAGCGCTTCTGACACGTGGGTGGCACCGATCTCACGGACAGCCTGCGCGAGACGGTCCGCGCCGCCGGGCGCCGCGGCACGCCGCTGTGCCTGCGCGGCGGCGGTACCAGGACCTTCTACGGCCGCGCGCCCGCGGGCGACGTGCTGGACCTGTCAGGGCACCGGGGCATCGTCCGCTACCAGCCCACCGAGCTGGTGATCACCGCCCGGGCCGGCACGCCGCTGGCGGAGGTGACCGCGGCGCTGGCGGAACACGGGCAGATGCTGGGCTTCGAGCCGCCGGCCTTCGGCGAGGACGCCACGCTGGGGGGCGCCATCGCCTGCGGTCTCGGCGGACCGCGCCGGCCCTTCGCCGGCGCCGCGCGCGATGCGGTGCTGGGCCTGCGCTGCCTCGACGGCACCGGCGAGGTCCTCCGCTTCGGCGGGGAGGTGATGAAGAACGTCGCCGGCTACGACGTCCCGCGTCTCATGACCGGGGCCCTGGGCACCCTGGGCATCCTGCTGGAGATCTCCCTCAAGGTGCTGCCGCGACCCGGGACGGAGCTGACCCTGATCCTGGAGGAACCGGACCCGCAACGTGCCCTGGAGCGCATGGCCGGCTGGCAGCGGCAGCCCCTGCCGCTCTCCGGCCTGGCCTGGAGCAGCGGCCGGTTGTGGCTGCGCCTGGAGGGCACCGCCGAGGGCGTGGCGGCGGCCCGCGCCCGGCTGGGCGGCGAGGAGCCCGCGGACGGGCCGGCGTTCTGGCGCGGGCTGCGCGATCACCGGCTGGCCTTCTTCTCGGACGAGCGCCCCCTGTGGCGCCTGGCCGTGCCGCCGGCGGCACCCTTCATCCGGCTCCCGGAAACCCGGCCCGGTGACTGGCTGCTGGACTGGGGCGGCGCCCAGCGCTGGCTGCGCTCCACCCTGCCGCCGGAGACGGTGCGCGCCGCGGCCACGGCGGCCGGCGGCCATGCCACCCTGTTTCGCGGCGGCGACCGCGGGGGCGAGGTGTTCCACCCGCCCTCCCCCGCGGTCCTGGCCCTGCACCGGCGGCTCAAGGCCGTCTTCGATCCCGGTGGCATCTTCAATCCCGGCCGGCTGTATCCAGGCGTGTAGATGCCCGT
>JALUTW010000167.1 GCA_027021685.1 Chromatiales bacterium
CGCCGGCCGGCGCCGTCCCCATGGCCACCTGGTGCCCGAGTCCCTGGCCGCCCACCTGGGGCTGGCCCGGGCGCCGCGCCTGGCCGGCTGGCGCATCCTGCGCATCGCGGTGCACCCGGCGTTGCGCCGCCGCGGTCTCGGCTCGGCCCTGGTGGAGCGGGTGGTGGCGGAGGCCGCCGCGGCCGGCGCCGACTACGTGGGGGTGGCCTTCGCCCTGGATCCCGGCCTGCTGGAGTTCTGGAGCGGGTGCGGCTTCGTGCCGGTGCGGGTGAGCGTGCGCCGGGGCGCCGCCAGCGGCGCCCATTCGGCCCTCATGCTGCGCCCGCTCACCGCCGCGGGCGAGGCCCTGGCCGCCGCCGCCCGGCGGCGCTTCGCCGCCCAGTTCTATCACCAGCTCGCCGGTCCCTTGTGCGACCTGCCGGCGGAAGATGTGCCGGTCCTGGGCACGGGCCTGGTCCCGCGCGAGGCCCGCGCCCAGGCGGGCGAGCGCCGGGAGCTCAAGGCCTTTGCCGCCGGTGCTCGCATCCACGAGGCCTGTCTCGGTGAGCTGTGGCGCCTGGCCTGCCGGGCGGTGGGCGAGGACCGGCTGGGGCGGCTGGAGTCCGCCGCCACCCGGGCCCTGGTGATGCGGGCGCTTCAGCGCCGGGACTGGGACGAGGTGGCCGCGGCCTGCGGCTGCCGGGGCCGGGCGCAGGTACTGGCGCTCCTGCGCCGGGCGGTGGCGGTGCTGCTGGAGGCGGAAGGCCGGGAGGTCAGGGGCAGCGGCGCAGGGCCAGTGCCAGGGCCTCGGCCATGAGGGCGACGCCCGGCAGGTACAGGCCCCAGGCGAAGGCATCGGGGGTGAAGCCGGCAAAGGCCTCCTCGCCGCCGGGCAGCAGGGGCCAGGCCGGGGCCAGGAACGCGGCCAGCGCCAGCCCGCATCCGGCCAGGAACAGGAGCAGCCGGTTGCGCGTCCAGCGCACCGGGACCTGGCGCCACAGCACCCACCCGCCCCAGGCGGTGAACAGGAGCGCGATGGCCGCCGGCGTCAGCCACGGCCCGAACCAGGGCCAGGGGATGAGGAACAGGACATCCCATTCGCCCCAGGTCACGGGCCAGCCCAGGAACACCTTGAGCCAGGCGTAGTAGAACAGGTCCCACAGGCCGAAGGCGAAAACGAAGCCGGCGAACCAGCGCGCCCCCGTGCCCGCCAGGCGCGCCGCCACCACCAGCATGATCACCGTGGCCAGTTCGCGCGCCAGCTCCAGCACCAGGTCGTCGCGGCGCATGAGGGCCAGGGGGAAGATGCGCAGCGGGTCCCCGGGATAGTAGAGGTGGCGCAGGTGGACCACCAGGGCCGCCTCCACCAGGGCCATGGCGGCGGCGAACAGGGCAAGCCAGAGAACGAGGGCGCGCGGATTCAAAAGGTTTGACCCAGCTCAACTCCCCGCCGGGAGCGGTTGCTATGCTTGGTTTAACCATAACCGCGGGCGGTGGCCGGCGACAACAACGACGCACAAGGAGCGCCAGATGAACCAACGACACAATCCGCCTTTCGTGGGGGCGCCGGACCCGGAGCTGCGCAACTCGCCGGTGGTGGAGGACACCGACGAGGAGTTCGAGATCTACGCGCTGGAGTATCCGGAGCGGCCGGTGTGCTACTTCAACAATGTCGCCTACCAGAGCGGTCAGTTCGTCTGCGCCGGCAGGGGCGAGCTGCTGCGCTGCGAAGAGGGGGTCTGGGTGCGCGAGGGCAGTTGCGACCCGGACAATCCCTGAATCTTTGTGGGGCTGCTTTCACTGCGGCCGGCGGGCCTTGAGAGGCTTCGCCATCGTTCCCATTTTTCGTGCCACCGGGGGCTTTGTCCCTGCGAAAGGTACGCAAATTTCGTGTGCTATGGTTGAGCAATCGGGGGATGAAGGTTGTCCCCGAATTCCGCCGGATCACGCAACCGACGGGCCGGCGGGAGGTCCAATATCGTGACAACCGGTTCACCCCACCATCCTGTCACCCGGGATGAAGGAGGTAGGTATGAAGAGAAGGCTTTACTTCCTGTTGCCCAACCTGGACATCGCCCGCAAGATTCATGACGAGCTGCTGCTGGCCCGGGTCGAGGAACGCAACATCCATTATCACGCGCGCCCGGACCTGGATCTGGACGATCTGCCCCGGGCCACGCTGCTGCAGAAGACCGACATCGTTCACGGCCTGCAGATCGGCCTCATCTACGGCGGACTCACCGGCATCTTCGCCGGCAGCGTGCTCATCGCCGTGCTGGATCTCACGCTGCGCAGCGGCGGTATCCTGATCCTGGCCATGGCCCTGGCCGGAGCGCTGGTGGGGGCGTGGTCGTCCAGCCTGGTGGCGGTGAGCGTCCCCAACGCCCAGCTCAGGAAATTCGAGCGGGCGCTGGAGCAGGGCCAGATCCTGCTGATGGTGGACGTACCCAAGGAGCGGGTGGACGAGATCACCGACGGGATCCGCCGCCATCACCCGGAGGCCGGCGCCGAGGGCGTGGAACCCACCATCCCCGCCTTCCCGTGACCGCGGGCTGAAACGGAAGGGGCGCTTCGCCCCTTTTTGTTTGCCGGCCCGGATGGTCTGCAGCATCGTTTTTCCCGGCCCCAGGCCTGCCGGGGCAGGTTGGGTCATGGTTGCGCCATGTTCTCTGTCGAGTCCTCCCGGTCCACGTGCGACTGGTGGATGTACTCCCGGCGCAGGGTCTCGTCGTCGCGGAAAACCATCGGCACGGAACATCGGCTCACCACGCCGGGCGGGGGTTGGGGGCATCAAGAAATACCACAGGCGGCGGAGTCTTGTCTGGCGGATATGTTCGCCATCCGTCAGCCCGTATCTT
>JALUTW010000168.1 GCA_027021685.1 Chromatiales bacterium
CTCCGCCGGCCTGGCCGAGGTCATCAAGTACGGCCTCATCCGGGATGCGGATTTCCTGGCCTGGCTCGAGGACCACATGGACCGGCTGCGTGCCCGCGACGCCCGGGCCCTGGCCCACGCCATCGCGGCCTCCTGCCGCAACAAGGCCGAGGTGGTGGCCGCCGACGAGCGCGAGGCCGGCACCCGGGCCCTGCTCAACCTGGGCCACACCTTCGGCCACGCCATCGAGACCGGCATGGGCTACGGCACCTGGCTCCACGGCGAGGCGGTGGGTGCCGGCATGGTCATGGCGGCGGAGCTGTCGCACCGGCTGGGCTGGCTGGATGCGGCCGAGGTGGACCGGGTGCGCCGGCTGGTGGCCGCCGCCGGCCTGCCGGTGGCCGGCCCCGCCGAGCTGGACGCCGGCCGCATGCTGGAACTCATGGCGGTGGACAAGAAGGCCCAGCAGGGCCGCCTGCGGCTGGTGCTGCTCAGGGCGCTGGGCCGGGCCGAGCTGGTGTCCGACGTGCCTGAGGCCCTCATCCGCGAGGCCATCGAGGCCTGCCGCGAGCGGCCGGACCGGGCCCGGGAGCTGCCGTGAGCCTGCGGCTGGCGCCCTACGCGGCCCGCGACGAGACCAGCCGCGGGCGCCGCTTTCCGGAACCCCCGCCCCAGTACCGCAGCCAGTTCCAGCGCGACCGCGACCGCATCATCCACTCCTCGGCCTTCCGGCGCCTGGAGTACAAGACCCAGGTCTTCGTCAACCACGAGGGCGACATGTTCCGGACCCGGCTCACCCATTCCATCGAGGTGGCCCAGATCAGCCGCTCCATCGCCCGCGCCCTGGGGCTCAACGAGGACCTGTCGGAGACCATCGCCCTGGCCCACGACCTGGGCCACACCCCCTTCGGCCACGCCGGGCAGGACGCCCTCAACGACTGCATGCGCGACTGGGGCGGCTTCGAGCACAACCTGCAGTCGCTGCGGGTGGTGGACGAGCTGGAACAGCGCTACGCGGACTTCGACGGCCTCAACCTCACCTTCGAGTCGCGCGAGGGCATCCTCAAGCACTGCGCGCGCAAGGTGGCCGAGACCCTGGGCGAGGTGGGCCGGCGCTTCCTCGACGGTACCCAGCCCAGCCTGGAGGCGCAGATGGTGGACCTGGCCGACCAGATCGCCTACAACAACCACGACGTGGACGACGGCCTGCGTGCCGGCCTCATCGATCTCGACCAGCTGCGCGGCATCACCCTGTTCCGCGAGCAGTACGACGCAGTGGCGGCGGCCCACCCCCGCCTGCCGGAGCGCCGCCGCATCCACGAGGTGGTGCGGCGCATGATCAATCGCCAGGTGGTGGACCTGCTGGAGACCAGCCGCGCGCTGCTCGACGAGGCCGCACCGGCCGACATCGAGGCGGTGCGCGCCCATCCCCAGCGCCTCATCCGCTTCAGCCCGGAGATGGAGGAACTCAACCTGGAGCTCAAGCGCTTCCTGCGCACCGCCCTCTACCGCCACGTGCGCGTCCACCGCATGTCGGTGAAGGCCGCGCGCATCGTGCGCCAGCTGTTCGCCGCCTTCCTCGACGACCTGCGCCTGCTGCCCCCGGAGCACCAGCAGCGGGCCCGCGAGGCGGAGGTGGAAAACGGCACCGCCGGCCGCGCCCGGGTGGTGGCCGACTACATCGCCGGCATGACCGATCGCTACGCCATTCGCGAGCACCGGCGCCTGTTCGACGCGGAGGAACTCACGTGAGGGCGGCTGGCACCGCCCCCGCCCTTGCCCGATACTTGGGCCATGCGCATCTACATGCAGATCCCGGCCGTGGATGACCAGCCGCCCCGCTTCTATCAGATCATGCTGCAGCGGGACCTCATGGGCGGCTGGTCGCTGGTGCGCGAGTGGGGCCGGCAGGGCGCGGCGGGCCGCATCCGGCGCGAGCACTTCCCCGACCTGGAGGCGGCACAGGCGGCCCTGGTGAAGGTGCGCGACGCCCAGCTCGCGCGGGGCTACCGGGTGGTGTTCACCCAGGGCGGGGCACCGGCCACATGACCCGCTACGACGGCGAGGCCCTGGAACGCCTGGAGCCGGCCTACCTCTCCCGCTGGGGCCTGGCCGAGGCCCCCTTCGCCCCCACCGCCGACGACCGGTTCTTCTACCTGGACGCGGGCCGGGCCGAGCGCCTGGACATGCTCGCCCACCTGGCCCGCTACGGCGACCTGGTGCTGCTGGTGGAGGGCGCCCACGGCGCGGGCAAGACCAGCCTCATGCGCCGCTTCATCGAGAAGGCCGAGGCCGACTGGCGCCTGTGCCAGGTGGACGCCCATCCCATGCTCCACGCCGACGCCCTGCTGCGCCACGTGGCCACCGGCTTCGGCCTCCACCCGCTGCCCGACGATCCCCCGGCCCTGCAGGAGGCCCTCTACGCCCACCTGGCCGGGATGGCCAAGCGCGATCTGGTGCCCATCCTGGTCATCGACGACGCCCACGACCTGCCCGAGGACGCCCTGGAAGCGGTGTTCCACCTGGCCGACGCCGAGAGCGCCAGCGGGCGCCTGGTCCGCATCATCCTCTTCGCCGATCCCCGGATCGAACGCCTGCTCCAGGCCCCGTCCATCCGCGGCCTGCGCGAGCGCATCACCCACACCCTGGACATCCCGCCCCTGGGCGAGGAACAGGTGGCCGAGTACCTCCGCCACCGGCTCCAGGCCGCCGGCTTCAAGGGCGAGAGTCCGTTCACCCCCAGACTCATCCGCCGCATCCACCGTGCCAGCGGCGGCCTGCCGGCGCGCATCAACCAGCTTGCCCACACGGTGCTGCGCGACGGCAGGCTGGACGAAAGCGCCGGCGGG
>JALUTW010000169.1 GCA_027021685.1 Chromatiales bacterium
CGTACTCCCTGTCCCCGTTGTAGATGGTCTCGGGGATGGGCTTGCCCAGGTGCATGCCCACGGTCCGTGACGGCTTGCGACGTTCCACTTCGGTTACCTCTCGCTCTGTTGTCCAGGTGGCAGGGGTGACTATGAACAGTATCGGCCGCCTGCCGGGATCTTTGAACACGAGATGGGGGCGGAGTGCCCCCATCACCAGGTGCGTTGCCAGGAGTGTGAGTCAGTTGGCAGTCGCCGTCCCGGCCGTGGCCGTCGCCGCCGCAGCCGGCCTGGTCCGGGTGAGCACGAGGGACTGGGCACGGTCGCGCACGCACTGGAGGGTCTCGCCCTTGAACCGGCATTCCAGGACATGGGGCTTGCTGCGCTGACCCACCTTGACGCTGACCCGCATGCCACCCAGGTCTTCGCCCACCACCGCATCGATCTCGCGGGGTTTCACCTCGGTGACCTCGTTGATGTAGCGCAGCGTGAAGCGCCCCGCACCATCCGGGGCCTCCACCGTGGTCCGGGTCACGTAGGTGATCACCGCCGCCGGGGTGGGGCGGCTGTGGGGCTTGGAGACGCAGGTGGCACTCTTGCCGTCGGCCGCTGCCTCGCAGCTGGTCATGCGCGAGGGCAGGAACCCCACGGGTTCGCCACCCCGTTCCCAGTGGGCGCCCAGCAGTGCTTCGATGGGCCTGGTGGAGGAGGGGCCGGATGCGGCCGGTGCGCGGCCGGCGGACTGCCGCAGCCTGGCCTGTACGGCATGCACCTTGTCCACCGCGCCGTAGTAGCCACCCTCGGCGGCCCGGCGGTACCAGCGCAGGGCCAGGTTCAGATTGCGCTTCACGCCGCGGCCCTCCTCGTAGGCCCGGCCCAGGTAGAACATGGCCTGCGGGACCTTGCGCGCCGCCGCCGACTGCAGGAACCGCAGGGCCCTGGCCGGGTCGGGCTTGACCTCCCGGCCCTCGAAGTACAGCACGCCCAGGCTGGTCTGGGCCGAAGCATTGCCCTTGGCCGCGGCCCGGGCCAGCCACTGGACGGCCTGGGGGATGGAGCGCGGCACCCCGTGGCCGCGCTGGTACATCTTGCCCACGTCGTACATGGCGGCCGGATCGCCGGCCTTGGCCTGTTCCATGCGCTTGGCGAAGCGCTCCGCCAGCACCCAGTCGCCCTGGAAGGCCGCCGCCGGCAGTGTCACCACCGCCACAAGTGCCAGCATCCACAGTCTTTTCATGTCGTTGCTCCGGTTGGGGGCCGTTTGCCGCGGTCTTCCGCGACCGGCTCCGGGACTCTTCCGGACCATCGGCAGGGCCGGGCAAAACTTGAAGCGTTTCCGGCAAAATGGCAGACAAATGACTATAATTACGATGGTTTTGCCCGGTTTTCCGGGCCGGGTTCCGGGCATTTCCGCCCGGGGCACATTGGCGTAGACTGGAGGACACTCCGCCGGGGTGCGGGCGCGAGGGCCACGGAACATGGACATGCGGACAAGCAGGATTGCGGGATTCCGTCCCCATCCGGAATTCGCCACGCTCATCCAGACCGTGTACGAGTGTGGTCACGCGTACAGCAGCCAGCTCTCCCGTTTTCAGATCCCGGAAGACGACGCCATCCGTTGCGTCAAGTGCGTCACCGGCATGCCGCCGGACGTGGAGGGCGAGGAGTTTGCCCGGGTGTGCAACCAGGGCCTGGCGGACCACCCGGTGATCGGCCGCCTGGCCCGGGCCTTGCGCTATCACATGAACCTGACGGAGAAGCGCTGCCTCATGGAGGACGGCGCGCGGCCGGAAGTGGAAGAGGCCATTTACGAGGCCCGGGCGGTGCTGGAGGCGCTGGGCATGGGATTCGATCCCATGGGGGCCGGTGAGGGCATGGTGGCCGGCGGCGAGCAGGCCGCGGGCGGAGGGTATGCCCTGCCGGATCTGTCCCTGCTATGAGCGACGGATACACAGGGTGATGCCATGATCAACGAACGACGGCGCATGCGGCGCATCCGTTTCCCGCGCCCGGTGCGGGTGGCGGGTCCCCAGGGGGAGCGGTGGTCGGCCCGGGCGGTGGACTTCTGTCTGGAAGGCATCGGGCTGGAGGCCGACCACGAGACGGCCGTGGGTGAGGAGGTGAACGTGATCTTCAACCTCGCCCGGCCGGGCAGCCGCGCCCGTACCGTCCAGGCCCGTGGCCGGGTGACCCATTGCGAGCGGCGCGGCGACGGGTACGTCCTGGGTGTCCAGTTCCGGCACTGAGGCACCGCCCATGACCCAGCGCCGTATCCTGGGCTATCGCCCCCATCCGGCCTTCAAGACCCTGACCCAGGAGATCTACGAGTGCGGCCACGTGCGCAGCGCGCCCACGCGCGAGCTGGAGCACGCCCAGGGCCAGCGGCGGCGGTGTATCAAGTGCACCCGCGGCATGCCGCCGGACCTGTCGCCGGAGGAGATGGCGCTGCTGCGGCCGGCACAGAGCGATGCCCCCCTTCTGGCCCGGCTGTGCCGGGTGCTCGCCTTTCATCTCAACGAGACCGAAGCCATGCGCCGCCAGCATGGCGGCGAGCTGCCGGAGGTGGACGCCGCCATCCTCGAGGCCCACGAGGCCCTGCGCCAGGCCGGCTACCGCGTCCAGACCGCACCCCGGGTGGAGCGCCGCGAGCGCGGGGCGGCGGAGCCGCCAGGTGCGGCGAGTCGGCGCAGGGGGGCAGGCGGGGACTGATTGGGTCCGGGGGGTGGTTCCCGCTGTTCTGGCTGGTGGGAATGTAACCGGCCCACCGCGCCGCGAGCGCGGGGCGGCGGAGCCGCCAGGTGCGGCGAGTCGGCGCAGGGGGGCAGGCGGGGACTGAGTTGGGCCGGGG
>JALUTW010000170.1 GCA_027021685.1 Chromatiales bacterium
GGTGATGCAGATTGCCCAGGTCCTGGCCGGCTACACCCTGGGTGGCGCCGACCTGCTGCGCCGCGCCATGGGCAAGAAGAAGCCGGAAGAGATGGCCAAGCAGAGGGCCATCTTTCTCGACGGGGCCCGCGCGCACGGGGTGGACGAGAAGACCGCCAGCGGCATCTTCGACCTCATGGAGAAGTTCGCCGGTTACGGCTTCAACAAGTCGCACTCGGCGGCCTATGCCCTGGTGTCCTACCAGACCGCCTGGCTCAAGGCGCACTACCCGGCCGCGTTCATGGCCGCGGTGCTGTCGGCCGACATGGACAACACCGACAAGGTGGTGACGCTCATCGACGAGTGCCGTGACATGGGCCTGAAGGTGGTGCCGCCGGACATCAACCGCTGCCAGCACCGGTTCACGGTGCAGGACGAGCGCACCGTGGTCTACGGCCTCGGCGCCATCAAGGGGGTGGGGGCGGCGGCCATCGAGGCGCTCACCGGGGAGCGCGAGGCCAACGGCCCGTTTCGCGACCTGTTCGATCTCTGCGCCCGGGTGGACCTGCGCCGGGCCAACCGCCGCACCCTGGAGGCGCTGATCATGGCCGGGGCCCTGGACGCCTTCGGCGAGGACCGCGCCACCCTGATGGCCACCCTGCCCGACGCCATCCGCCTCGCGGAGCAGCACAGCCGCGATGCCGACCTGGGCCAGGAGGACCTGTTCGGCATGGCGCCGGTGGCCGAGCGGGTGCCGGTGAGCTACCGCCGGGTGGCGCCGTGGGACGAGGCCCAGCGCCTGGCCAACGAGAAGCAGACCCTGGGGCTGTACCTCACCGGCCATCCCATCGACCGCTACCTGCCCGAGCTGGAGCGCATCGTCTCGGCCCGCATCGCGGAGCTCAAGCCGGACCGGGACCAGACCGTGGTGGTGGCGGGGCTCATCGTGGCCATGCGCACCATGAACACCCGCCGCGGCGACCGCATGGCCTTCATCACCATCGACGACCGCTCCGGTCGCATCGAGCTGGCGGTGTTCGCCGACGTGTTCCAGCGCTGCCGCGAGCTGCTGGCCAGGGACCGGCTCATCGTGGTGGAAGGGGAGGTGAGCGTGGACGAGTACACCGGCGGCTACCGCATGAGCGCGCGCGAGATCCACGCCATCGACGACGCCCGCGAGCGCTTCGCCCGCCGCCTGGTGGTGGCGGTGGACGCGGCGCGCGCGGCCAACGGCTTTGCCCAGGACCTGGCCCGGGTGCTGGCGCCGTTCCGCGAGGGCCGCTGCCCGGTGGTGCTGGACTACCGCGGTGCCGGGGCCGCCGCCGAGGTGGCCCTGGGCGAGGACTGGCGGGTGCATCCCTCCGACGAGCTGCTGCACCGCCTGCAGGACCTGGTGGGCGAGACCGCGGTGCGGCTGGATTACGGATGACAGGCAGCGGACCCGGCCCCCGGCTTCCAGCCCCCAGTCCCCAGCACCCAGTCCCCAGCACCCAGTCCCCAGCACCCAGTCCCCCGTTATGTTATGATTTTCCGGCTTTTACCGCCGGAACCTGCTGCAGCCTCTCAAGCCCATGAATCTCAACTTCCTGGATTTCGAGCAGCCCATTGCCGAGCTGGAGGCCAAGATCGAGGAGCTGCGCTACGTGGGCTCCGACGCCGAGATCAACATCAGCGAGGAGATCGCGCGCCTGCAGGCCAAGAGCCGCGAGCTCACCGAGTCCATCTTCTCCAACCTCACCCCGTGGCAGATCTCGCAGCTGGCGCGCCATCCCCAGCGGCCCTACTTCCTCGACTACATGGACCGCATCTTTACCGACTTCCAGGAGCTGCACGGCGACCGGGCCTTCGCCGATGACCCGGCCATCGTGGGCGGAGTGGCCCGTCTCGACGGCCAGCCGGTGGTGGTCATCGGCCAGCAGAAGGGACGCGACACCCAGGAGAAGCTCAGGCGCAACTTCGGCATGCCGCGGCCCGAGGGCTACCGCAAGGCCAAGCGCCTCATGGAGCTGGCGGAGCGCTTCGGCCTGCCGCTGCTCACCTTCATCGACACCCCCGGGGCCTACCCCGGGGTGGGGGCCGAGGAACGCGGCCAGAGCGAGGCCATCGCCCGCAACCTGTTCGTCCTTTCGCGCCTCAAGACCCCGGTGGTGTGCACGGTGATCGGCGAGGGCGGCTCCGGCGGGGCCCTGGCCATCGGCGTGGGTGATCGCCTGCTCATGCTCCAGTACAGCACCTACTCGGTCATCTCGCCCGAGGGCTGCGCCTCCATCCTGTGGAAGAGCGCGGACAAGGCGCCGGAGGCGGCCGAGGCCATGGGGCTCACCGCGGAACGCCTCAAGAGCCTGGACCTGGTGGACGAGGTGATCCCCGAGCCCCTGGGCGGCGCCCACCGCGACGTGGACACCACCGCCGCCCGCATCAAGTCGGCGCTGCTGGAGTCGCTGGAGTCGCTCCAGGCCATGGGCATCGACAAGCTGCTCGACGCCCGCTACGAGCGCCTCATGCGCTACGGGCACTTCACCGAATAGTCCCGGCATTCATGCAACTGACTCCGGAGTGGGTGGCGCAGCGGCTGGCGGCCATGCCCGCAGCGGAGCGCTACCTGGTGGCCTTCTCCGGGGGCCGCGATTCCACCGTGCTGCTGCACCTGTTGTGGCGCCTGCGCGAGGCCGGGCGCCTTCCCGCCCTGGCCGCGGTGCACGTGCACCACGGCCTGCATCCGGAGGCCGACCAGTGGGCCGCGGCGGCCGAGGCCGCCTGCCGGGCCTGGGCCATCCCCTGCGAGGTGGTGCGGGTGCGGGTGGCCGGGAGCGGCGGGCTGGAGGCCGCGGCCCGGCGCGCGCG
>JALUTW010000171.1 GCA_027021685.1 Chromatiales bacterium
CCTCGTCCAGCCGGGCCTGTGCCTCCGCGGCGATGTCCGCGGCAATGGAGATGTCGTCGTCGCCGCCCGCCGTCTCCTCCAGCTCCGGCGGCGGCGTGTCGCTGCCCGTGATCTCCAGCACGCCCTCCACGCGGTCCAGCTCGTCCTCCGGGGCTTCGTCGTGGGAGCGGCCGTGGAAGCAGGCCAGGTGCACCGGCTCCAGCGCGCGCACGTGGGCCTCGATGGTTTCCTCGTCCACGCCCACCCCGCGCAGGCCGGCGCGGAAGGTCTCCAGGAGTTGCAGGATCACCCCGGCCAGCTTCTGGCGCTCCATGGCCGAGTGCTTGGGCTCCACCGACCAGGCCAGGATGTCCACGAACCGGAGCTGTTCCTTGAACTGCCGGCTGTCCTGGCCGTGCTCCACGAAGCTGTCCACGAGGACCTCCTTCCACGGGCCGGTCACGAGGTCCACCACCACCCGGGGCAGGGTGCGGCCGTGCAGCCGCTCCCGCAGTGCCTCGGCAATCCAGGAGTGGGCCAGGCGGGCGGCTTCGCGCTGGCGGCGTTGGGCCAGCGCCGCTTCCCCCGCAGCCGCGGCCTCGGCCTCGGCGTCGGCCAGTCCCCGCTCCAGCTCTTCCAGCACCTGGCCGAACAGGGCGGTATCGTCGGTGAACTCCTCCAGCACCCGCTCCACGGCACGGGCCATGAGCCGGTACCGGGGCGTGGCCTCCACCGCCTCCTCCCCGCCCAGGCCCAGGCCGGCCTCGGCCAGGGTGTTGAGCAGCCGCCGCGCCGGGTGCGACTTGTTGGCGAACAGCTGGCGCTCCAGCATGGCGGCCTTGATGAGCGGGATCTGCAGGCGCGCCACCAGGGCCTTGACTGCCGCCGGCAGGTTGCGGTCGTCGAGGATGAAATCGAACAGCATGGACACCAGGTCGATGGTGTCGGCGTCCAGCGGGTTGAGCTGGGCCAGGGGGTCGCCGGTGGCGGCCCGCACCTGGTTCAGCAGCACCGCCTTGACCTGGCTGCCCAGGGCCTGGGGCCCGGTCCTGGCCGCGCCGCTGATGTCCAGCGCCAGGTCAGCGGCCTGCAGGCCGTCCAGCGCGCCGAGGGCGCCGGTGGTGACCGCAGAGGCCGCCACCCCGCCGGCCGCCGCCGGGGTCCCCGCAGGCGCACCGGCGCGGGCGGCCAGCAACTGGTGAAGGGTGGCGAGCAGGGTCTCGCCGTCTCCCCCCGGATCGGTGGCGGGAAGCCCTTCCGGTGCGCTGGCCGCGGGAGCGGAACTGCGCTTCACCACCGGCCGCGGCAGGGTGGGCAGCACCCCGGCCTCGGCGAAGCGGTGGTTGATCTCGGCGTAGAGATCCTCCAGGTGTGCCGCCACGTGCTTGTCGAACAACTTGTAGAGGATGAGCTTGATGCGGATGTCCGCCTCCAGGTTGCCCAGCGCGGTGCGGAAGGCCTCGGCCAGGCACACGGGTCCGAAGGGATTGTTCTCGTCGTCGATCTCCAGCGACGGCAGCAAATCGGCCAGGCGCAGTTCGATGGCCCGGAGCTGCTCGCCGCACCGGGTCTTCACCTTGCCCGCGATGCCGGAGACGGCCAGGTCTTCCTCGAGGTCGGTGTCCGCCACAAGCCCCGCGTTCTCCAGGGAAAAGGCCTCCAGCAACCCGCTGTCCTCCACGCTGGAGCCCGCGAGCTGGAGGCGGTGGAAGGCCTCGGCCACGGCCTCGGCAAAGGCGGTTTCGATGGCCCGGCGCTGAATCCGCACCAGGCGCATGGAATCGAAGTACAGGGTCTGGACCGCGTTGGTTTCGGCCTTGTCCGCCAGCTCGAACAGGGCGTCGTCGGCGGCGTCGAACAGGGCGCCGGCCAGCTCCTGCAGGCGCCGCACCACCAGGGTCTGGCAGCGGGCCAGCACCGTGTGCCGGTCGGCGGGCCGCTCGGCCCGGCCCTCGGGAGGGGAAAAGGGGATGACCTTGCCGTTGTCGCTCGCCATGGGGCTCCTCGTGCTGCTGGGCCGGGTCCATGGCGCGGGCCGGGGACGGCCGGTGGCACCTCGGGGGAAAGGGGGATTTCCCGCCACCTGCACCCCCATCGGCCGGCCACGGGGAGCCTTGACGGGCAACCGCCCGTTTCGTGAACCGGTTCACGAAGTAAAACCGCCCCGGCCGGCCCCCGTCAGGGTATGGGCAGGAGCCCGGGGCCTTGCCCTGTTACTGGGCAGGCGGGTCCGGCGGGAGCGATCGGGTGACGGCCGAATCACTGGAAGAATTCGGGTAAATGGAACTCTCTGTGACAACCATATTTCCTAGTATTATTATCAGGAATAAAGGCAACACCATGATGTGGAGCTGGTCAAATATGCCCGTTCCCCGTGGGCGCCAGGCAGCCGGCCCGCACGAGTCCCCCGGTTTTCTCCTTGCCGATGAAACCGGCTTTGCGCCGGCACGCCATCACTGATACGGGCGATTAGACCGAATCTCCGACTTGGACGTATACTTGAGCCACCCGAATGAGCCTGCATGAAGGCTCCGCCAGCGGACAGGCAACTCGACAAACGATACCAGACATGGCCGGGCAGCCAGGCTATAAGTCGTACGGCTTGGCAGATATCCTTTGTTCAGAGAAAACAATATTGAAAACGAAAACCGGCCGCGATGCCTTGGCATCGGCCGGGGAAACCGCTGGGTGACAACATGACGGCCGACGTTCCTGCTCCGAAGAATCTCAACCCCGTTGAATACCGCGACGACGACCGGGAGATCAGCCTGGCCGACATCATCGCCGTGCTGGTCCAGAACAAATGGCTGTTCCTCGGCGTGTGGAGTGCCGTCGTCGCTGCG
>JALUTW010000172.1 GCA_027021685.1 Chromatiales bacterium
CAGGCCCGGCGCCGAAGCCGCCGCCGTGGCCCGCCGGATCAAGGAGGAGGTGGAAAAGGTGAACGCGCTGGCGGCGGAGGACTTCATCACCCGTGACCGCGAGATGGCCATGCAGATGGGCACCGAGATCATCCGCATGATGACGATCATCGGTGCCCTGCTGGCCGCGCTGGTGGTGGCGTTTTCGTCCTACCAGCAGGTGGTGGGCCGGGCGCGGGAGCTGGCGGTGGCCAGGGCGGTGGGCTTCACCATGGCCCGGTTGCAGGGAGCGGTTCTGTTCCAGTCCATGTTGATGACCCTGCTGGGGGTGGCGTTGACCGCGATCCTGGCCCACACGGTGCTGCCGCTGATTCCGCTGATGGCTCCCCAGATCGCGGTGCAGGTGGAAGGGTGGATGCTGGCGCAGGTGGCGGTGGCCGGCGTGGCCGTTGCCGTCGCCGCCTCGGCCTGGCCGGCGTATCGCATTGGCCGTCTCGATCCCATGCTGGTCTTTCAGGAGTAGGGTCATGAACAGCACCGCGATTCTGCAGACAGAGGGCCTGACCCGGAGCTTCGGCAGCGGTGAGGCGCAGGTGGTGGCGGTGCGCGAGGTGGACCTGCGCATTGCCCCGGGGGAGCTGGTCCTCATCATGGGTCCGTCGGGCTCGGGCAAGACGACACTGCTGTCCATGCTCGGGACCCTGCTGCGCCCGACCGCGGGCCGGATCCTGGTCGATGGCACCGACATCACGGTGTTGCCGGAGCGGGCCCTGCCGCGCTTTCGCGCCCTGACCTTCGGCTTCGTCTTCCAGGCCTTCAACCTGCTGGAGGCGCTGACGGTGGAGGAGAACATCCTGTTCCCGGCCCGGCTCGCGCCCGGCGGGATCGCCGCGGCGCGGTCGCGGGCGCGGACCCTGATGGAACAGCTCGACCTGGGCGCGCGGCGCAGTGCGAAGCCGGGCACCCTGTCCGGGGGGGAGAAGCAGCGGGTGGCCATCGCCCGCGCCCTGATCAACCAGCCGCGCCTCATCCTCGCCGACGAGCCCACCGGCAATCTCGATTCGCGGCGCGGGCAGGAGGTGCTCATGATCCTGCACGACATCGCGCGGGACGAGGGCCGGGCGGTGCTCATCGTCACCCACGATCCCAGGGCCGAGGATGTCGCCGACCGCATCCTCTGGCTCGAGGACGGCCGCCTCCGCGACCGCAAGCAGGAACAGCATGCCTGGGTCCGGGACCCGGTCTGCGGCATGCGGGTGGACGCCTGGACGGCAGACATCATGGCCGAACACGAGGGCCGCCGCTACCTGTTCTGCTCCGAACGCTGCCGCCGGCGCTTCGTCGAGGCCCCGGGGGACTACCTTGGAGGCCACCGGTCCCGGAGTGCCACGCCAGGCGGGCCGTGACACCGTGGCCGCGCCGGCAAGGCGCGCTGCGCGGCTCAGCCGGCCCGCTGCGCCGCCACCTCGCGGCGCACCATGCGTGCGGCTTCCACCATGTTCGCCAGGGCCGCCTCCACCTCGGGCCAGGCCCGGGTCTTCAGCCCGCAGTCGGGGTTGACCCACAGCCGCTCCGCCGGGATGCGCTCCATGGCCAGCCGCAGCAGCCTTGCCATGTCTTCCACCGCGGGCACGTTGGGCGAGTGGATGTCGTAGACCCCGGGGCCGATCTCGTTGGGATAGGCGAAGTCGCGGAAGGCGTCCAGCAGTTCCATGTGGGAGCGCGAGGTCTCGATGGTGATGACGTCGGCATCCATGGCGGCGATGGCGGGCATGATGTCGTTGAACTCCGAATAGCACATGTGGGTGTGCACCTGGGTCTCGTCGCGCACGCCCGAGGTGGCCAGGCGGAAGGCGCGCACCGCCCAGTCCAGGTAGGCCGCCTGCTCGCTCCGCCGCAGGGGCAGGCCTTCGCGCAGGGCGGCCTCGTCCACCTGGATGACCTGGATGCCGGCGGCCTCCAGGTCCGCCATCTCGTCGCGCAGGGCCAGCGCGATCTGGAAGCAGGTGTCGCTGCGCGGCTGGTCGTCGCGCACGAAGGACCAGTTGAGCATGGTGACCGGCCCGGTGAGCATTCCCTTGACGGGCTTGTTCGTGAGCGACTGGGCATGGGTGATCCACTCCACGGTCATGGGCGCCGGCCGGGACACGTCGCCGTAGAGGATGGGCGGTTTCACGCAGCGCGAGCCGTAGGACTGGACCCAGCCGTTGCGGGTCACGGCGAAGCCCGCCAGCAGCTCGCCGAAGTACTCCACCATGTCGTTGCGCTCGGGCTCGCCGTGCACCAGCACGTCCAGGTCCAGGCGCTCCTGGCGCGCGATGGCGTCGGCGATGGCGCCCTGCATGGCGGCCCGGTAGTCGGCGTCGGCCAGCTCGCCCCGGCGCCAGCGGGCACGGGCGCGCCGGATCTCCGGGGTCTGGGGAAAGGAACCGATGGTGGTGGCGGGCAGCAGCGGCAGGTTCAGGCGCGCCCGCTGCAGCGGGCGGCGTTCCGCGTAGGGGCGCCCCCGCACGAAGTCGTGCTCCGAGAGGCGGCGCAGGCGCTCCCGCACGGCCGGGTTCACCACCCGCGGCGAGCGCCGGCGCCCGGCGAGGGCCGCGCGCGCGGCATCCAGCTCCGCGGCCACGACCTCGCGCCCCTGCGCCAGCGCCGTGCCCAGGACCCGCAGCTCGTCCAGTTTCTGCACCGCGAAGGCGAGCCAGGACCGGAGTTCCGGATCCAGGCCCGTTTCCGGCTCCAGGTCCACCGGGACGTGAAGCAGGGAGCAGGAGGGCGCCAGCCACAGGCGTTCTCCCAGCCGTTGCGCCGCCGGGTCCAGCAACGCAAGGGCTGCCTCGA
>JALUTW010000173.1 GCA_027021685.1 Chromatiales bacterium
CCCGGGCGGTGGCGCCCACGGCCATGGTCAACCTCATCGGTGAGGTCCCCGCGCGCGAGGCCGTCACCGCCATCGCCGGTGCCCACCTGCACGACTATGGCAAGGAGCCCCGGCCCGGACGCAAGGTGGGCCACGTGACCCTGCGCGCCGCCGACGAGGCGCAGCTCGACCTGTCGCTGCAACGCCTGCTGTCCCTGCTGCCGGGCTGACCGCATGTCGGAAAAGGCCGGGGCGGGCCTGCGCCGGATCAGGCCCGGCATGACGGCCCGGGTTCCACGACGTGGCACAGTGTCGGGCGAGCGGCGCGGTGCCGTCCTGCACGGGGCGGCGGCAGGGACCGGTACCTGCGCTACAATGCGCGGCGACCCTCTGCTGCAGGGAGGCTCCATGCGCCACCGCGCCATCCGTCCGGCCATCGCCCTGATCCTGCTCGCGCCCGCCCCGGCGGCGGCGGCTTCCCACCTCACGGCCCACCCGGTGGGCCTCGCCGCACTGGCGATCTTCGGCCTGGCCTACCTGCTGGTCATGCTGGAGGAGTTCACCCGCCTGCGAAAGTCCAAGCCCGTGATCCTGGCCGCGGGCATCATCTGGGCCATGATCGCCTGGGTCCACGCCGGAACCGGCCTGTCCGCCGAGGTGGAGGCGGCGCTCAAGCACAACCTGCTGGAGTTCGCCGAGCTGTTCCTGTTCCTGCTCGCGGCCATGACCTACGTCAACGCCATGGAGGAGCGCAACGTCTTCGACGCCCTGCGGGCCTGGCTCATCCGGCGCGGCTTCGGCTACCGGCGCCTGTTCTGGCTCACCGGTGGGCTGGCCTTCTTCCTCTCCCCGGTCATCGACAACCTCACCACCGCCCTGGTGATGTGCGCGGTGGTGCTGGCGGTGGGGCGCGACGACCGGCGCTTCGTGGGCCTGGCCTGCATCGGCATCGTGGTGGCCGCCAATGCCGGCGGGGCTTTCAGCCCCTTCGGCGACATCACCACGCTCATGGTGTGGCAGAAGGGGCTGGTGGACTTCCAGGCGTTTTTCGTCCTGTTCATCCCCGCGGCGGTCAACTACCTGGTGCCGGCGGCCCTCATGCACCTCGCCGTGCCGTGGGGCACCCCGGCCCCGGAGACGGAAACCGTCGCCCTCAAGCGGGGGGCCGTGCCCATCATGGTGCTGTTCGCGCTGACCATCGTCACCGCGGTGAGCTTCCACAACCTGCTGCACCTGCCACCCATGCTGGGCATGATGACGGGACTGGGCCTGCTCCAGATCTATGGATACTACTTGAAGAAGACCCATCGCCCGCGCCCCGGCGACGTTCCGGGCTACGGCACCGCCGGCGACGTGCTGCCCATGGCCCACCGCGGCTACGACATCTTCCAGCGCATTGCCCGCGCCGAGTGGGACACGCTGCTGTTCTTCTACGGCGTGGTGCTGGCCGTGGGTGGCCTGGGGTTCCTGGGCTACCTGGCGCTGGCCTCCCAGGCCATGTACGCCGGGCTGGGCCCCACCCTGGCCAACGTCCTGGTGGGCCTGCTGTCGGCGGTGGTGGACAACATCCCGGTGATGTTCGCGGTCCTGTCCATGGAGCCACAGATGTCCCTGGGCCAGTGGCTGCTGGTGACCCTCACCGCCGGGGTGGGCGGCAGCCTGCTGTCCATCGGCTCCGCGGCGGGAGTGGCGCTCATGGGCCAGGCCCGGGGAGCGTACACCTTCTTCACCCACCTGCGCTGGACCCCCGCGGTGGCCCTGGGGTACGCCGCCGCCATCGGTGCCCACCTGTGGCTCAATGCCCGCTGGTTTGCGCTGCCCGCGCCGGCGGTGTGAGCCGGCCGGGAAGGGCCGGGGGCTTGACCTCCGTCAACGCCGGGCGGCACCGGCCGTGGCATCGTGGAGCAGACTGCACGCCCGGTACGGATCCGGTTCCTTTCATGCCGAGAATGGTGATTCACTGCCTGGGCGCGGCCCTGTTCCTGGGCTGCACGATGGCCGCGGCGGCGGACTTCGACCCGGTGCTGCAGGGCGATCGTCCGCTCGGCGAGCCGCTGGTGCATCCCGACTGGTTCCGCCTGAGCTTTCTCGACCTGCGCGAGGACCTGCGCGAAGCGAAGGCCACCGGCAAGGGCCTCATCCTCTATTACGGCCAGGACGACTGCCCCTACTGCAGGGCCCACCTGGTCAACAACTGGGAGCGGCCGGACATCGTGGCCTACACCCGCCGGCACTTCGAGGTGGTGGCCATCGACGTGCGCGGGGCCCGGCTGGTCACCGACTTCGACGGCCGCGAGCTGCCGGAGAAGGCGTTCGCCGCCCGCCACCGCATCGACTTCACCCCGACGCTGGAGTTCTACCGCGGCGACGGGCGCCCCGTGCTGAGGCTCGCCGGTTACCGCCCGCCCTACTCCTTTCGCGCGGCCCTGGAGTACGTGGCCGACGGCCACGACCGGCGCGAGAGCCTGCGCGACTACCTGGCCCGGGCGGTGACCGCCAGCAGCTACGGCCGCGACGAACTCAATGCGAACGAGCTGTTTGCACCGCCGCCTTACGATCTGACGCGCAGCACCGCCCGCCCCGGCCGGCCGCTGGTGGTGTTCTTCGAGCAGCGCCGCTGCCACCCGTGCGACGTGCTCCACGCCGGCCCCCTGGAGGACGAGGCAATCCGCGCCCGCCTGCGCCGCTTCGACGTGATCCAGCTGGACATGTGGGCCGACACCCCGCTGGTGACCCCGGACGGGCGGCGCCACACCGCACGCCGGTGGGCCGACGAGCTGGGGGTGGACTACGCCCCGACGCTGGTGTTCTTCGACGGGCGCGGGCAGGAGGTCCTGCGGCTCGCCTCGGTGGTGGGGTTCTGGCGCCTGCAGGGGGTACTGGACTACGTGCTCGACGAGGGCTACCGCCGCTACCCCGGCTTCATCCAGTGGCGGGAGGCACAGCACCGCCGGCGTTGACGAAGCGCACCTGCCAGCGCCCGCCGCCGTGCTCCAGGCGGGTCACGGCGGCGTGGGGCACGGCCAGGCGATACATGGCCCCGGGCGGGGCCCCCAGGGCATGCACCACGGCGGCGCGGATGACCCCGGCATGGGCCACCACCAGCAGGTGCCCGCCGGCATGATCCCGGGCCAGGTCCTCCAGCGCCGCCCCCACCCGGGCCACGAACCGGTCCAGCGGCTCGGCCCCCGGCGGCCGCGCCCGCACCGGGTCCGCGTAGAACGCATGGTAGGCCGCCGGTTCCCGGGCCTCCACCTCCGCATGGGCCCGCCCCTCCCAGGCGCCGAAGCCCACCTCGCGCAGCCGTTCCTCCACCTGCCACGGCAGGCCCAGGCGCACGGCGGCGGCCTCGGCGAAGGCACGGCAGCGCTGCATGGGGGACGAGGCGATGGCGGTCCACGGCGGCTCCGCGGGCAGCACCGCCCACATCTGGTCCCAGCCGCGGGGGGTCAGGGGATCGTCGACGGTGCCCCCGCGGAAACGCCGCCCGCCGGCGGGCGCCCCGTGGCGCACGAGGTCGAGGACGGCGGTCACGGCCGTTCAGTCGCCGCGGCGGAAGGGCACCACGGCCTCGCCGGACTCGGGCGCGGCGTTGGCCAGGCGCTCGCCCAGGATGAGGGTCATGGCGTCCAGGGTCTTCTCCACCACCATGCGGCCGGCGGCGTGATAGAGGTTCATGCGGCAGGGCACCGGCTCGTGCAGGGCCCGGCCGGCGGGCCGGAATTCCAGCCAGGCCACCACCGGCACGTCGGCCAGGGCCCGATCCACCACGATCCAGGCCTCCTCCTCCAGCAGCAGGTCCAGGGTGCGCAGCCGGGGCAGGCGGATGCGGATGGACTCTTCCAGCCGCTTGCGGGCGATGCACACCAGGCCCCAGTGCTCGGCCGAGACCGTGGTCAGCCGGGTGTCGAAGACGGGAATGTCCTGCAGGCGCGGATGCATGGAGAACCGGCGTCGGAAATCGTCTGCCTGAGTATGGACGGCACCGCGCCGGCCTGCAATCCGGCGGCCCTCAGACGTCCTCCTCGTCGTCCAGCTCCGGGTCCCAGCCCAGCTCGCGGGCACGCTTCACCGCTTCGTCGTGGATGCGCAGGAACCGTTCCCGCAGCTCGTCGGGCAGGTTGGCGACCCGGAAGCCGTACTTTTCCCACTCGGCGTCCACCCGGCGCCACAGGTCCTCGAGCCCCGCCGGCAGCCAGCCCTCGCAGGTCTCGGTCTCGGGGATGAGGCCGAAGACCCAGGCGTCACGGATGATCTTGCCGGTGTCGGTCATGCCGCCCCAGCGATCGTTGTGGATGCCCACGTAACGGCGTTCTTCCTTTGCGCTCATGTCGTGAAACGGATTGCGTTCAGTGTTCCATGTCCCGGGACCGGTGCCGGCGTAGCCCGTTGGTGGTAGCGCGTCAGCGGAATTGTGTTTCCATGCCCCTGCCGTATCCTGTGCCCACCGGGGCAAGAACGACCGGAACCCTGTCACCCGGAGCACCACCCCATGAACCGCTGCCTCGCCGCCCTGATCCTGGCCGTGCCGCTGCCGGCCGCCGCCGGCACCGGCAGCCTGCCCTCCAGCCTTGTCCTCCTGGGCGTGGGCCTGGCCTGCCTGGCGCTGCTCATGTACCGCCGCGGCTGAACGCGGCCCCGGCCCGCGGCGTCAGTGCCGCAGCCGCACGCCCCGGCCGCCGGCGGCACTCACCGCACCCTCGCCGATGAGTTCGATGCCGGCGCTTTCCAGTGCCGCGACCACCTTGACCAGCGAGTCCACGTTGCCGCGCACGTTGCCCGCGCTGGCCTCCATGCGCTGGATGGTGGGCAGCGACAGGCCGGCCTCGCGCGCCAGCCGGGCCTGGTCCCAGCCCAGCAGCATGCGCGCCGCCTTCATCTGGGTCGCGGTGATCACCGGCCGCTCCGCTTCGCCACCGCCCGGCCCGTCTTCGTGCTCAGGGCGCGGGCTCCGGCACGCCCGGCACCATCACGACCGCGGACAGGAGCACGAGCCCCGGGAGGAAGGACCGGCAACGGGTGGACACCTTTTTTTCAAGAACCATGATTGAAACACCAGAACAAAGGTTCCGAACATCATTGATGATGGATTATACATCACTCCTGCCACTGCCGGCACCGTCCGGCCCGGGCCCGGCCTGATAGTCGATGCTGACCCGGTCCCCCGCCACCGGCCGGAAGCGGTTGTCGGCGAAGGCCTTGTGGTCCGGGTGCTCGCGGTAGCTGTCGATGACCGCCGGGTGCACGAACTCCACCAGCCAGCAGAACCGGTAGCGGGCGTCGGCCTTCACCGCGGTGCCGGTCACCACCCGGCGCACGCCGGGGATGCGGGACAGGACCCGGCGGCCCTCGGCCATCATGTCCCCCACCTCGGCCTCCCCGACGCCCTCGACGTTGTACAGGATCACGTGCTCCACCGGGCGCCAGGGGGCGGCCGCGGCCAGCACCGCCTCGGCCCGGCCGCTGGAGCCGAACACCCGCATGCAGCGGGCGGTCTCCTCCGCCACCGCCTCGCGCACACCGGCCAGCAGCGCCGTGTAGCCGGCGCCCTCGCGGTCGTTGGCGCGGATGCGGGCGGCGGCGGCGTCGGCCAGGGCGGTATAGTAGTTGATCTTGCTCACGCCGTTGGCGATGAGGCGGCGGAACTGCTCGTCCGACAGGCCGGTGCCGCCGTGGATCACCAGCGGCCGGCCCACCGCGGCGTTGATGGCGGCCAGGCGCTCGAAATCGAGCCTCGGCTCGCCGCGCAGGCGCCCGTGGACGGTGCCCACGGAGACGGCGAGAAAGTCCACCCCGGTCTCGGCCACGAAGCGCGCCGCCTCGTCCGGGGCGGTGTAGACCACCTCGCCCGGGTGCCGCTCGGCGTCCTCGCCTTCCACCCCGGCCACGTAGCCCAGCTCGCCCTCCACCGGCACGCCGCAGGCATGGGCCATGTGCGTCACCTCGCGGGTGGCGGCGACGTTCCCGGCATAGGGCCGGTGGGAGGCGTCCACCATCACCCCGTTGCAGCCCAGATTGATGGCCCGCACCGCCGATTCCAGCGAGGCACCGTGATCGAGGTGAATGGCCACCGGCACGCCGGCGCGCTCCGCGGCGGCCACGCTGGCGGCCATGGCCAGCTCGAAATCGTAGTAGTCGAAGTGGGACTCGGCCAGGGACAGGATCACCGGCGAGCGCTCCCGCTCCGCCGCCTGCATGATGCCGTCGAGGAACTCCAGTCCCACCAGGTCGAACCCGCCCACGGCATAGCCTTCGGCGTAGGCGTGGGCCAGCATGTCCTTCATGTTGACCAGCGGCATGGCGGGCCTCCTTCTTCGTCTGGGCTACTTGGTCAGGCTGGCAAACAGCACCGGCAGCTTCTCCGGCAGCTTCTCCACGTGATCGATGATCGTGTAGTGGTTGGCGCCGAAGATGCGCTTGACGTAGGCATCGGCGTTGGGATCCAGGGTCAGGCAGTAGGTGAGGATGCCGCGGGTGTGCAGCTCCTCCACCGCCTTGCGCGTGTCGTGACGCAGGTGCTGGGGATCGCGCTCGTCGATGTCGGCCGGCTCGCCGTCGGTGATGAGCAGCAGCAGCTTGCGCCGCTCCGGCTGCTGCAGGAGGTGATGGGCGGCATGGCGCATGGCCGCCCCCATGCGCGTGGACAGCCCGCCGCGCATGCCGGCCAGCCGGGCCTTGACCTCGTCGTCGAACTTCTGGTTGAAGTCCTTGAACCGGTAGTACTGGACGTCGTGGCGGCCGTCGGAGGCGAAGCCGTGGATGGCGAAGGGGTCGCCGATGCCGTCGATGGCCACCGCCACCAGGGCCGCCGCCTCGCGGGTGAGCTGGAGCACCGTCTTGTCGGTGCCCTCCACCAGCTCGTTGGTGGACTCGGAGAGATCGAGCAGAATCGTCACCGCCAGGTCGCGGCGCTTGATGACGTTGCGCATGGTGATGCGCGGGTTGGGCTGCTCGCCCATGCGAATGGCGATCATGGCGTCCACCGCCGCGTTGATGTCGATCTCGTCGCCGTCCTCCATGTTGCGCACCCGCTGCACGCCCTCGGGCTGGAGCATGTCGATGATCTGCTTGATGCGGAACGACACCGGCTTGTACTCGGTGAGAATGGCGTCGATCTCGTCCGGATCCCCCTTGGGCTGCCGGCGCTCGTACACCGTGACCCAGTCGGGGCGGTGGAGCTGGACCTGGTAGTCCCACTCGGGGTAGTGGTAGGGCTCGGAGATGGGCTCCTTGCCCCACATCTCGTTGTAGCTGACGCCCTCGTCCTCGTAGGGAAAGAATTCGGTCGCGCAGACCCAGATCTCCTGAGCGTCGTCGCCGGCCAGTTCGCAGTCCACCTCGTTGGCCATCTCGATGGCGCTGACGTACTTGCGTACCTGGCGCTGCGACGCGGGGATGTACTCGATGGCCTCTTCCCAGGAAAGTTCCTCGAACTCCCACACGAAGCGGTTGTCGTCCCGGTAGGGAATGCGGATGGACTCCAGGATGCGCAGGCTGGGCACGTCGCGGCGAGCGGCGAAGAGGTTGAACAGGTCCAGGCCCAGGTGCCAGGAGAAATTGTTGTCGTAGGCGCTGGCCGCGATCCCGGCATGGAAGCGCGCCGCCAGCTCGTTGAGCTGCCGGTCGTCGCTGGTGACGGTCTCGTCCAGCAGCATGTGGGCGAAGCGTTCCAGCTTCTCCACCGTGGGATGCTCCACGGTGCCGTCATATTCGGCCGCCAGCAGGGTCCCCCACAGCTTCTTCAGGCCGGGAAAGGCCTGCACCGCCAGGTATTCGATGCGCGCATCCTCGGCCAGGCCGATGAAGAACATCTGGGCCGGGCTCAGGCCCTCGGCCGAGATGCGCGAGGTGGTGTAGTTGACGTGGGCCGCCATGTGTGCGGCCATGGCGCGGTACAGTTCCAGGCCCTTGACCCCGGCGAAGTCGTCCACCGCATCGGGCAGGTGCAGGACGTGGTGATCGATGTAGGGCTTGAAGCCCTCGTGGTCCGCCGCCGCCGGGCGCAGGAAGAAATCGCGGCCCCAGAGCGCGCGGAGGTAGAAATTGAGCTTGCGCTGGGTATCCACGAACAGGGTGCCGCGCCGCTCCTTCTGCAGCACGGCCCTGCTGTCCTGGGTCTCCAGGTTGAAATAGGCCACCAGGTTGTTGAGGTCGCGGCGGTAGGCCTCGGCCCCGAAGTTGGCCCAGCGCCGCAGCCCGGAGAGTGTGAGCTTGGACAGCAGCTCGTCGATGTGGCTGAGCATGGGGCGCAGGCCCCGGGCGGCCTTGGCCGAGAGCTGGTGGATCAGGGTGAGATAGCCGCGCAGCAGCTCCGGGTCACCCAGGCGGCGGGCGGCGGTGGGCAGGGACGAGAACAGCAGGGCGATGACCTCGCCCGAGGTCATGGAGGACAGCTTGAGTGCCGCATTGAGGCAGTCGCGGATGATGTCCTCGCCGCACTCCTTGACCACCAGCGGCATCTCCTGCAGGTAGGAGATGACCACGTCCTTGCCCCGGCCCAGGCTGCACAGGCCCTTGGCCCCCTCCAGGTATTCCTGCAGCCCCGCCGGCGACATGATCCGTGCGGCCTCGTGGAAGGTGCCCTCGAGGGCCTCGCGGATGGCGGGATCGACGTCCTGCAGGCAGTCCTGGTAGTCTTCGAACCGTACCGTCACCCCGGTCTCCTCCGCCTGCCGATTCAGCCGAAGAAAGTCTGCACGGCGGCGCTGAGGGTGTCGCGCATGTCGGGATCGTCGGTGAGCGGCACCACCATGGTCATGGTGCAGGCCGCCACCGGCTCGATGCCCTTGCTGATGAGCTGGCCGGCATAGACCAGCAGGCGGGTGGAGATGCCCTCGTCCAGGCCGTGGCCCTTGAGGTTGCGGGCGCGGTGGGCGATCTGGACCAGCTTGGCCGCGGTGTCGGCATCGACCCCCGATTCCCGCGCGACGATCTCGCTTTCCAGCTCGGCCTCGGGGTAGTCGAAATCGAGCGCGCCGAAGCGCTGCTTGGTGGACTGCTTGAGGTCCTTCATCAGGCTCTGGTAGCCGGGATTGTAGGAAATGACGAGCTGGAAGTCGGGATGGGCCTCGATGAGCTCGCCCTTCTTGTCCAGCGGCAGCACCCGGCGATGGTCGGTGAGCGGATGGATCACCACGGTGGTGTCCTGGCGCGCCTCCACCACCTCGTCCAGGTAGCAGATGGCACCGATGCGGGCGGCGACGGTGAGCGGTCCGTCCTGCCACTTGGTGCCGTCCTTGTCGAGCAGGAACCGGCCCACCAGGTCGGAGGCGGTCATGTCCTCGTTGCAGGCCACGGTGATGAGCGGGCGCTTCAGTTTCCAGGCCATGTACTCGACGAAGCGCGACTTGCCGCACCCGGTGGGGCCCTTGAGCATCATGGGCATGCGGGCGGCATAGGCGGCCTCGTACAGTTCCACTTCATTGCCCACCGGGCGGTAGAAGGGTTCCTCTTTGATCAGGTACTGCTTGGCATCGGCACTCATGGCAATTCCTTGGATTGCTTCTGGTTGGACGTGGAATGTCCGGCAACAAAAACCCCCGGCCGGCGGAGCCGGCCAGGGGTCTTCGGGCTCGGATCCCCGGGCCGGTCGTTACACGGGCTTGCCGCGGAACACGACGAACTCCAGGCCCTTGGTCTGCCGGTAGTTGTCGTAACCCACGATGCGCACGTGGTGCGTGGGATGGGCCTTGTGACAGGCCTCGGCCTCGCCCAGGATGCGCTCCACGTCGGTCTCGCCGAACATGGGCAGCTTCCACATGTACCAGTAGTGGTCGAAGGCGTGCTCCGGCTCGGTGTGCTCGATGGCCGGGTTCCAGCCCTGCTGGACGATGTACTGCAGCTGCTTCCGGATCTCGTCCTTCTCCATGGCCGGCAGGTACGAGAAGGTCTCGAACTTGCGGCTGCCGGGATCGCTCAGGCTCGATTGATAGTCCTGCATTTCACTCATGGGTGTTCACTCCAAAAAATTGTGTCTCGGTTCACTGCCGGCGGGTCCGTGCACGGCGTGACCCAACCGGCGGCCGGGGGCTGGCCGCCGGGTGCCGGAAAAACCCCGCACCCGGCGACCGGCAACTGGTCCCCGGCCCCTCACTTGTGCGCGACGTCGAGCTTGTCGACGGTGTCGAACTCGAACTTGATCTCCTTCCAGGTCTCCATCGCCATCTTCAGCTCGGGGCTGTGCTTGGCCGCGGCAGTGAGGATCTCCTTGCCCTCCTTCTCCAGCTCGCGCCCCTCGTTGCGGGCCTTGACACAGGCCTCCAGGGCCACGCGGTTGGCGGCCGCACCGGCGGCGTTGCCCCACGGGTGGCCCAGGGTGCCGCCGCCGAACTGGAGCACGGCGTCGTCACCGAAGATGGTGACCAGGGCCGGCATGTGCCAGACGTGGATGCCACCGGAGGCCACGGCGAACACGCCCGGCATGTGACCCCAGTCCTGGTCGAAGAAGATGCCGCGGGAACGGTCTTCCTTGATGTACTTCTCGCGCAGGAGGTCGATCCAGCCGAGGGTGGCCTGGCGGTCGCCCTCCAGCTTGCCCACCACGGTGCCGGTGTGCAGGTGGTCGCCGCCGGACAGGCGCAGCAGCTTGGCCAGCACGCGGAAGTGGATGCCGTGGTGCGGGTGGCGGTCGATCACCGCGTGCATGGCGCGGTGGATGTGGAGCAGGATGCCGTTGTCCCGGCACCACTGGGCCAGGCCGGTGTTGGCGCACCAGCCGCCGGTGATGTAGTCGTGCATGATGATGGGCGCACCCAGCTCCTTGGCGAACTCGGCACGCTTGAACATCTCGTCCGGCGTCGGCGCGGTGACGTTGAGGTAATGGCCCTTGCGCTCGCCCGTCTCCTGCTCGGCCTTGTGGATGGCCTCCATGACGAACTCGAAGCGCTGGCGCCAGCGCATGAACGGCTGCGAGTTGACGTTCTCGTCGTCCTTGGTGAAGTCGAGACCGCCGCGCAGGCACTCGTACACGGCGCGGCCATAGTTCTTGGCCGACAGGCCCAGCTTGGGCTTGATGGTGCAGCCCAGCAGCGGCCGGCCGTACTTGTCCATCTTGTCGCGCTCCACCTGGATGCCGTGGGGCGGACCGTTGCAGGTGGTGATGTAGGCGAGCGGGAAGCGCACGTCTTCCAGGCGCAGGGCGCGCACCGCCTTGAACCCGAACACGTTGCCCACCAGGGAGGTGAACACGTTGACCACCGAACCCTCCTCGAACAGGTCCAGCGGATAGGCCACGAAGGCGTAGAAGCGCTCGTCGTCGCCGGGCACGTCCTCGATGGCGTAGGCCCGGCCCTTGTAGTGATCCAGGTCGGTGAGCAGGTCGGTCCACACCGTGGTCCAGGTGCCGGTGGAGCTCTCGGCGGCCACGGCGGCGGCGGCCTCCTCGCGCGGCACGCCGGGCTGCGGCGTGATCTTGAAGCAGGCCAGGATGTCGGTGTCCTTGGGCGTGTAGTCGGGCATCCAGTACGTCTCGCGGTACTCCTTCACGCCCGCCTCGTAGGTCTTGACTGCCATGCGCAGTTCCTCCGTCGGTTGCAACGTTCGAGATTCGGTCTGGCGTGCTCCCCCGGGGGAGCACGCCGGAATCCTGTGGCGGGGGCACCGGCCCCCGGGTGGAGGACAAGTATAGGAGGCGATGGCATAAAGTAAACTCAATGTTTATGATTGAATACATAAGCAAAACCTTATACAATTTCCATCATGCACCTGACCCTGCGCCAGCTCCAGGTCTTCGAGGCCGTGGCCCGCCACCGCAGCTACACCCGCGCTGCCCGCGAGCTGCACCTGAGCCAGCCCGCCGTGTCCATGCAAATCAAGCAGCTGGAGGACCAGGCGGGGCTGCCCCTGCTGGAGCAGCTGGGGCGGCGGCTGCACCTGACCCAGGCCGGGGAGGAACTCTATCGCGCCGCCCGCGCCATCGCCGGCGAGCTGGCCGAGGCCGAGGCGGTGCTGGAGAGCCTCAAGGGGGTCCAGGGCGGGCGGCTGGAGATCGCCGTGGCCTCCACCGCCAGTGCCTTCGCTACCCGGCTCCTGGCCCGCTTCCGCCAGCGCTTCCCCGGGGTCACCGTGAGCCTGGCGGTGACCAACCGCGAGCGGCTGCTCTCGGCCCTGGCCGACAACGACAAGGACATCGTGATCATGGGCCGCCCGCCCGAGAGCCTCCCCCTGGAGGCCGAGCCCTTCGCCGACAACCCCCTGGTCATCATCGCCGCCCCCGGCCACCCCCTGGCCGGCCGCCGCGGCATCCCCCTGGCCGAGCTGGAAGCCGAGTCCTTCGTGGTGCGGGAGGAGGGCTCGGGCACGCGCATCGCCATGGAACGGTTCTTCTCCGACCACGGTATCCGCATCCAGGCCGGGCTGGAGATGAACGAAAACGAGTCCATCAAGCAGGCGGTGCAGGCCGGCATGGGCCTGGGCATCGTCTCCATCCACACCCTGGAGCTGGAGCTTGAGACCGGCCGCCTGGCGGTGCTGGACGTGGAGGACCTGCCCATCATGCGCCACTGGTACCTGGTGCACCGGGCCGGCCGTCGCCTGCCGCCGGTGGCGGCGGCATTCAAGGAGTTCGTCCTGGGCGAGGGCCGCGAGCTCATGCCGCGG
>JALUTW010000174.1 GCA_027021685.1 Chromatiales bacterium
TCGCCCACGAAATGGCACTGTCCCGCCTGTCGTTTCTGGCCGAGGAGCTTCTCGTTGGCGTTGCACTGGTCCAGCGACAGGTCCTGCCCCCAGCCCTTGTCCTTGCAGCAGTTGGAGAATCCCAGGACGGTCTTCTTGCAGCGCAGGTCGCGCCCCTTGAACAGGACCATGTTCTGCGGATCGAACTCGTTGGCGATGGACTCCAGGGCCCCCAGGTAGCTGGCCGCCAGGCCGAAGTCCTGGCTCGGTGTGTAGCCGGTATCGAAGCAGTCGCCATCGAGGCAGAAGGTCTGCCCGCCGCAGTCCAGGACCGTGCGGGCCGCGGTGTCTCCGGGGCAACGGTAGGTCTGGCGGTACTCGTAGCAGCTGCCGTCGGGCAACGTGTTGACGCAGGTGGAATCCACCTGGCCGCAGCCGCGGTCGCGCAGCTCCTGGCAGTAGGGTTCCTCCCGGGTGTTGCCGGAGGCGCAGCGGTACGTGACCTGGTAGCGCCAGCAGTCGCGGGTGACCTCGACGCCGTCGATGACGCGCGTCCCGCCCGGCTCCACGCAGGTGCGCGACTGCTCCACGCACAGCCCGGCCTGGGCCTTCTGCTCCAGGGGACCGCAGGTGCTCTCCCAGGTCTCCGACCACTGGCAGTCGCAGTACTGCGTGGCCCGAAACCGCATCCAGCCCTCGCCGCGGCCGGCCACGATCACCCGCATGTCGAGCGTGTTGAGGCCGGTACGAAGGTAAGGCTTGACGTCGATGTCGAGGGACCGGTTCCAGCTGGTCCCCAGCTCGCACGGGCCGTAGGACGAGGCGCCGTAGCGCACGCGCCGGAAGCGACCGGAGGTGTCCACCTCCAGGCGGTCGCCGCCGTAGGGCCCCACGTACACCAGGGTTCCGTTGATGGTGATGCTGATCCAGTCGTCGAAGCCGGCGCCCACGAGACGGAATTCCTTGATCTTCCGGATGTCCTGGATGGTGAACGTGGTCCGGCGGTCATACACGGCGCACGATCCGCCCCAGTAGTTGTCAGCGATGGTGCCGATGGTCAGGTAGGGATAGTTGTAGGTCCAGCGCATGTCGCTCTGGACGGTGTTGAGATCGATGCTCCCTGCGTCGCACTCGATGGGGCGATTGCAGGACAGCCGCAGGATCCGCTCGCAGCCCACCTGCTCGTCCATGCCCCACTCGGTGCAGTATTCCTCGGTCCAGGTGGACGGTGTGGTGGTGGTGACCTCGCGGCAGGCGCCGTATTGTCCCGACAGTCCCGTCCCGAGGACCGCCTCCGGATCGTTGCGGATGGCATCGCCCCGCTGGACCACCGGGTCGTTGCGGTCGATGTTGAACCGCGGCCGGCTCAGGGCGCTGTCCTGCACGAACTGGCCGGCCTCGTTGCCGGAGACGGCCTGGCGCGCGGCGTCCTCGACGCCGGCACCGGCGTCGTAATACCGGGTCTGCGGCACGTCGGCGCCCTGGTAACCGGGCACGTTGGACAGCGAGCTGCCAGAAGCGGCGGCCGGCACCCCGGCGTTGGCCGCGTTGCCGAATGCCTTGCCGGCCTGCAGGGCCTGCTCCCGTGTCATGTCGGCCCCTGCCACCGTGGCGGGCAGCAGGAGGCCTGCGCACATCCAGGCGATGAGGTGTCTCATGGGGTGTCCTCCAGGCGTCGTTGCCACAGGTGGGCCCTCTCTCCCAGGGCCGTGCCGGTGGCCTCCCGCGCCATGACCTCCAGGGCGTAGGCCAGGCTCACTGCGCCGGCCACCTTCAGATGGGGCGGGACGGGACACTCCTCGGGCGTGCAGGGCACGAGGGGCTCCAGCGGCAGCACGAAGGTCGGCACCTTGTCCACCGCGAAGCGCTCGAACAGCGTGGGATCGATGGCCAGGGCCGGCCGCGGCGTGCCGGGCGCGCCGGCATCGCCCGGCCCGGCCAGATCCCGGATCCGCGCCACGGTGCGCTCCATGGACCCGTCCACCAGGCCCCGCAGCACCAGGGCCGTCCCGGCCCGCGCGGCCTCCTCCATCAGCGCCCGCAGGGAGGCCTCCGGCATCGAAAACGACACGAAGATGACCGGCGCAGGCACGGCATCCCCGGACGAGGGCCTGCCCGCCTGCCCCAGCCTGGGATCGGCCAGCAGGGCCTCGATGTCCCGGCGGGCCTTGGCCAGGGCCTCCCCGGGAACGGCCGGTCCCATCCCGGCCCGGCCGTCCCGGACCTTGCCCGCGGCTTCGCCGGCGGCCCGCAGGGCGCGTTCTGCTTCCCGCCTGGTGCGGGCGAGGAAATCCGCTTCCTGCTCCAGCCGCCGGGCCCGCTCCAGGGCGTCGCGCGAGCGGGCCGCGGCCCGGTCCAGGTCCCCGGCCCCGGGGCCGGCCGCCGGCGAGGCCGGGGGGCCGGCGAGGCCCAGCACCAGGGTGGCCGTCACGGTCAGGACGCGCAGCATGCCTTCCGCCTCCAGATCAGGTAGCCCCAGTCCTCGCCCTGCACGGGAAACTCCCGTCCGGCGGCCCAGGGAATGGTGACCCGGCCGAAGGGCTGGGCCCCGACGGGGTACGGGACGGGATAGATCATCTGCGTCTTGTACTGGGTCTTGGGCAGGATGGGTGCCGGCATGGGCATGCACATGGCCGCGCGGTTGGAGGTGTTCATGGCCACGAGCATGCGGTGCAGCTTGGCCGCCATGCGCTGTACCAGGACCAGGGAACTGTCCACGCCCCCCACGTGGTGCTTGACCGTGCCGTCCAGGGGATACATGGAGCCCTGGCAGCCCGCGCACCAGAACAACGGGTCCAGCGGGAACCCGGCGGTGGCCGCCACGCAGTCGGCGGCACATGCCGCCTGCGCCGCGTTGTTGGCGAACAGCACCGCCTCCGGGTTGATGAGGAAGGACAGCTCGTCGTCCTGCCACATGGGATCCAGCTCGGTGATGTAGGCGATGTCGAACGGCTCCGCGGTGTAGCACGACGTGTTGGTCATCAGGTTCATCCATGACAGCAGGGGATAGATGTACCAGTGCACGTGGTAGAAGGCCTCGCGCTTGGGCGAGTCATTCCGGTTCGTCCCGGCCGGGGCCGCCAGCGATCCCAGGGTCGTGCCCCCCAAGAGCGGCGAGCAGAACGGCGTGCGCACCACCTCGGCCACGCGCGCCGGCTCCCAAAAAGTGATGCCGATCCCCCACCGCCGCCACACCGGTGGTGGCGCGGGGCAGCTGCACACCAGCGGCATGGTGTCCCCGTAGTCCTCCATGCCCATGGTGATCCGAGAGGGCCCGATGGTGATGGGGAACACGCACCGCCAGCACACGTCCGTGAACAGGTTGGGGAACCTCCCGTGGCAGGGCGGACCGACGGTGCCGCCCGCGCCGGCGGCATCCTGGGCACCCCGGGTGACGGCCGGCGCCGCGAGCAGCGCCGCCAGGGCCATGGCCGTGATCAGAACGCGCAGCACCGGTATCCTCCCTTCGCGCCGGGCGGCAGCTTGTGGGGCCTGGTGAAATGCGCATCGAACGTGACGTCCTGCGGCGGCACGGCGATGCCGCGCTCGGCCCCCCACTGCGAGGAGACGACCCGGACCTTGAAGCGGTAGGTGCACTGGTGGGACGAGTCGCAGCCCCCCACCACGTCGGCGGGCTCGATGACGCAGGCCGGGGTCGCCGGCGCGGCGAAGCGCTGCGGACGGCGCTTGTCCGCGACGGGCGTCTCGGTGGGCACAGCCATGGCACCGGGCCTGTTGGCATCCAGCGGCAGGACGAACCACTGGCGGCACAGGAGCCTTCCGCGGCTGTTGACGGAGACGACGACCGGCACGACCGGCTCCTCGGCCCAGGGGATGCACCGCACGTCGAATCTCGCCCCGCCGCGGTCCGCGCCCCGCGCGCGGATGCTGTAGACCGTGACGGGCTCCCAGTCCCGCCCCTCGACGGGGACCAGCCCCGCGGGCGGCTTGCACGAGTAGCGCGGCTGGAAGGCGGCGCAGCCGCCGAGCGCGAGGATCGAGACGGCCAGGGCGGCGGCTGCCGCCGGAACGCGACGCTCGTTGTTCATGGCAACGCAATCTCCTCTGCTTGCAGGGCCCTGCCCGTCCCGGTCACGGGCTGGTCCCTATCCGGGGTGTCCCCCAGCACGATCTCCTCCACCTTGAGCCGCCGTCCGGCCTGGCTGATCACGGTGGGCACGGCCGCGATCCCGAAGTGCTTGATGAGCGCCCCGTGCTGATCGAAGTAGATCCGGGCCTGCCACTGCCGCATGAGCGCGGCCACGGGGCCGCTGGTCAGGATGGGCTTGATCCCGGCGGGATCCGCCTCGAGCAGGGCCCGCGCCCACCGGACCTGGTCCGGATCGTCGCCGTCGAAAAACACCAGGCGCCTGGACAGCGTGATGTGATCCAGCGGGTTGACCGTGGTACCCGCGCGATGGATGACCCTTCCCTCGTGGTCGGTGATGTCATACGGCACGGTGATGGCGGGATCCACGTACCGCACCCTTGGCGCGCTGGCCCGGGGCAGCGCCGTGCCCCGCGGGCGCTCGGCCCAGGCCTGGGCCCGCTCCCGAGCCTGGGCCTGGAGCCGTTCCAGCTCGCCGGAGCGCCTCATCTCCTCGAGGCGCTCCTGGATCACTTCCAGCAGGCTGCGCTCGGCGACGGGGTAGGCGGGCCCCACGACGCCCAGGTCCCGCGCCCACAGCGCGCTAGAACAGGCGCACAGCGCGGCCGATAACGCGATCCGTCGGTATCCAGCCAATGTCCTCATAGCGCGAATCGAAGCTGTCGGGATGGGGTGTCCACACGAAATAATGTCCCTCCGGGATCACCCCCACCGGTCCGGGCCGCAGGGGCTTGCCGGACCGTGAACGGGTCTTGGCGGTGGCGACGTATTCGCCGTTGATATAGAAATCCCGTCCCTTGCGGGTGACTTCATCGCCAGGCATGCCCATCGCCTTCTTGATGAAGAACATTCCCTTTGGGTAGAAGCGATTCTCCGGCGGGTAGAACGCGACCAGATCACCGTGGGTTTTCGGGGCCTCGGTTTTGAGCACCAGGTACAGCACGCCCGGCAGGCTGTCGGTGCCGTTGATCCCGAGGCGCACCCAGGGCGAGAGCCCCTGGACCACGGCCCACGCCACGGCGATCCCCGCTCCCAGCCAGGCGCACCACCGCAGGAACCGCCGCGCGGCCGCCGGCAGCGCCGGGCGCAAGAGGGCCGCCTCACCGACCATCCCGGCCGTCCTCCTGGAGCCGCCGGCGCAGGACCGGCGTCAGGTCCGGCGCCCCGGAGAGCACCGCCGGCGCCGACAGGATGACGGCGCCGTACTCGTCCGACAACCAGCCCACTTCCCGCTCCAGGCGCGCGGCGAACCGCCCCGCCTGCTCCGCGCGTTCCTTGTCGGACAACTCCACCAGGCCGGGGCGCCGGAGGTGCTCGGCCACGAGGCCGGCCAGGTCCACCTGGGCCAGCGCCGGCGGCGGCGCCAGCAGGCGCTCGGCCGCCAGCGCCACGATTCCGCCGGCGATGCCGCACACGATCCCGAACAGGACCTGGTTGTGCAGGTTGGGTCTCATCTCTCACCCCCCGCCTCCACCAGGCGCTCCACGGCCTCCACCAGGCTCATGCCCTGGGCCTGCATCTTCTCGATGGCGGCATATTCCTGGGCCCGGGTGGAATAGAGCTTCTCCGCGAAGGGATCCACGATAAGGCGGCCGACGGTGGTGCCGCCGGGCCCCATGACGGCAATCTCGGAGTACTTGCCCTGCTGGGTGTCCACGCTGGTCAGCAGCCGGCGCAGGGACTCATCCATCATGATCCGGTCGCTGGTCTCGGCCGCCTTGATGGACTCCGGCTTCTGGCGGAGCAAGAACACCCAGTCGGCGTTGTCCAGCGCGGCCTTGGAGGTGCCGGACTTGAAATAGTCGTCGATGCCCTGGGTGATGGTCATGAAGGCCCCGCCGAACTTGCGGGCGGTCCGGTAGCCCTGCTCCACGAACTGGCCCGCGTTGCCCTGTCCCATGAGCCGCCAGGCCTCGTCGATGATGCACAGCTTGCGCTGGTTGCGGTCACCCAGGTACATGGCCTCGGTGATCCGCATCATCAGCAGCAGGAGCACCACGGTCTGCAGGTCCGGCCGCGAATCCAGCTCGCCCAGCTCCAGCACCACGAAGGGATTGTCCAGGTCGATGTTGGAGGCGCCCTCGAAGTAGCGGCCGTAGCTGCCCTCCAGGGTGTACGGGTAGAGCATGCGCCCCACGCGCTGGGCGCTCTCGTCGTCGTTGTCCACCAGCCGGCGCGCCACGTGGGTGACCGTGGCCTCGTTGCCATGCTCGTCCCAGGCCGACTTGGCCGCCTCCTCGAGGTAGGACATCTGCAGGCTGTTGAGCGGCTGCTTGGGGGCCGCCATCTGGGCCAGCAGGGCCTTGAGCATGGGCATTTCTTCGGCGATGTTCCGAATCCCCGAGAACGGGTTGAGCCGGATGTTGGCGTCCTCGGTGAACGCCAGGAACGTCCCGCCCACCAGGTGGCAGAGCCGCTCGTAGCTGCGCCCGGAGTCGATGACCCAGATCCGGCCGCCGGTCCCGAGCAGGCTGGTGACCATCTCCTGGGTGAAGAAGCTCTTGCCCGCGCCGCTGGCCGCCGCCACCGCGATGTTGAAGTTGCCCTTCGTGTTGTCGAACGGGTCGATGTGCATGACCTGGCCGCGGCGCCCGAGCAGCATCAGCAGGGGCGTGCCCGTGCCCTTCCACTCGGCGACCAGTGGCGCGGTGTTGACGCACGACCAGGTGAGGAAGGTGCGCAGCCGCCCCAGGGTGCGCATCTCCTCCGCGAAGGCCGGCCCCGCCATGAGCGGCAGGCCCGACAGGAAAGCGTGCAGGGCCGCGAAGCGGTCCTTCTGCAGGGTCCAGCCCCGCGATTCGAACAGGGCGTTGAGCCGCTGCTCGGCGTGGTCCCCCTCCCCCTCGGGCGCGAACAACACGACCTGGAAGTGCGCCGACAGCAGCCGGTGGCCGTCCTCGACCATGCGCGAGACGAAGTCCCAGTCCTGCTTGCGCTCGGCCCAGGCCGGCAGGTAGCGGCCCATGGGGGAGTCGGCCATCTGCGTGGCGCGGGCCGCCTTCATCTTGGCCCGGTGGGTCGCGGTCAGCTGGTCGGGCACGTGCACCGTGAGGGTGTAGAGAAACGGGCACGGCAGGCGCAGGGTGTTGCTGAACAGGTCGCCGATGAGCTCGCCCATGCTCCAGCCGGCCCAGGCGCGGGGATACTGGCGCACCGAGTACGGCCGCACGTCCAGCACCAGGTCGCCGTGGGCCAGGCCCAGGCCGTCCCGCCCCACGAGGAGGATGGTATCGCCGTCCACCACCTGGTCGCGCAGCAGCCGGTCCTCCTCCCAGCGCAGGGGGCGGCGGCGGTCACGGGGCGGATTGAGCATCGTGTCCAGCAGGTTGACGAAGGCCTCCGCCTCCACCTCGTGGCACAACAGCCCGGCCGAGGCCAGGATCCCGCGGACGGCACTGCGGGTCCGCGAGAGGTACTCCTCTTCTCCCGTTCCACCGAGCGGCCGCATCACGCCGACGAACAGCCGGTAATCCCGCAGCAACATGGGCTGGTCCGACAGCAGCGAGCGCCAGTTGCCCCGGCGCAGGTATTCCACCCGCTTGGCCGCCAGGTAGGCGAACACGTCCCGGCCGGTGCCCGTGCGGGCCTGCGCCCACTGCTCGAGCAGCGGCAGGATGTCGGGCGAGGCATACAGGCTGATCTGCACCGTCGTGCCCGGCTTCAGGCCCTGGGTGAACAGGCTGCCCAGCACCTTCAGGCGGTGCTCGTCCAGGCCCACGGCCGGGGCCATCTCCAGCAGGAAGCCCACGCTGTCCTCGTTGTAGAACAGGCGGGATTCGGGGTCGTAGCTCTCGTATGGCAGCAGGCCGCTTAACCGGTGGGCGCGGGCCAGCGCGCCCGCCGCCTGCAGGGTGGGCGGAGCGGCGCCGGTGGCATAGGCCGCGGCGGGCGGCTCCTCGTGGATCCAGCGGGCGAGCTCGCCCAGGAGGGTCCGCTTGATGTTCTCCGCCAGGCTCACGGGAGCATCCAGGTACCGTTGTCCAGCCGCAGGTAGAGGTAGGTCTCGTCGTGGAGATCGCCGGCACGGTCCTCCCACCGCGCCACCCAGACGCGGATGACGCGCGGGCGCGTGAGCACCGGGTCGCCCGGTTGCACCGTGGCGACGATGGGGGCGCGGGCGGGAGGCCCGAGGGCCTCCCCCCGCGGGGACTCCGCGGTCTCCTCCTCGTCGCCGTCGGCGGCGGGCGGACGGGCGCGGGACAGCGTGCCGGCCACCGAGGCCTCGTAGATCTCGGTCACCGACCGACACCCCACCCCGTCGGGCACCCCGCAGGCATACTTGGGCCCGCCGGCACAGCCCGCGGCCCCGAGCAGCACGAGCACCAAAAGCAAAACCGCGGCACGCACCGGTTCACCTCCAGAAGGTCGAGGACTTCGTGGTGCGCACGTAGTGGCGCTGGCAGCTCATCTGCACCACGTCGGCGGGCTGGACTTTTCCGGCCTTGACGTCGGCGGGCGTACCCCGGACCAGGAAGTAGCAATACCCGGGCGTTTCTCCGTCTTCGGTCTTGATGTTTTGCTGGACCAGGGTCATGCCCGGCAGCGGCTGCTGGGCATACACGTAACCGACCAGCCTCCGGTTGGTGTCCTTGAGCGCCACCGTCTCCGCGCCCGCCGCGGAGACCAGCAGCGCGGATGCGGCCAGGGCCATCGTGGTTTTCCGGATCATGATCGTCCTCCTTGTGTCGTTGGTTCCGTTGGGCTGGACTCGCGGCCGGCCTGGAGCCAGGCCTTGAGCCGGGGCACGGGCAGGTAGCCGTTGTGCACCCGCCCATCCGGCGCCACCAGGGTCGGGGTGCCCTGGATCCCGTGCGCGCGGCCGAAGGCCATGGCCCGGTCCACCGCGGCCGTGGCCGATTCTGCGCAACCGGCAGGCGGTGCGTCCAGGTCGTGGCCGGCCGCGGCCCGGTCCGAGGCCTCGGCCGGATCGCCGTGGCACAGGATGGCCACGGCCTTGCCCCGGGCCGCCGGGTGCAGGGCCGGGACCGGGTACATGATCTGGTAGACCTCGATGTCGCCGGCGGCCCGCAGCTCGCGGTGCAGCCTCCGGCACCAGGGGCAGTCGGGATCGTGGAACACCGCCACCTTCAGCGCGCCCTGGCCGTAGCGGACCGCGGCATCGAGGGGCAGGCGGTCCCAGGCGATCCGGGCCAGCTCGGCCTTGCGCTCGGCGGTGAGATCGCGCGCAGCCTGCAGGTCGTAGATGTGCCCGATCACCAGGTAACGTCCCGAGGCACTGGCGTAGAGCACGTTGCGCCCCGCCACCACCTCGACCAGCCCGGGCACCGGGCTCGGGCGGATGGCGTCGATGGACGTGGACGGCAGGGCGCGGCGGATGGCCCCGGCCACCGCCTCGTCACCAGGTCCGTCGCCGGGGCCGGCGCAGGCCGGCACCAGGCCCGCCAGGACCAGGCTGATCCATGTCCGCTTCATTGCTTCTCCTCCATGTCGATCTCGAGGCCCTCGTTGAGAACGATTTCCACCACGCGCCCGGCATCCACCTCGATGATGGGATAGATCTCGTTGGCCCGCTGCAGGTACCAGTCCGCGAGCTTCTCCAGGGCCGATCCGAATCCCTTGGTCACCCCGTATTTCCCCACCTGGCCGGGATCCACCGACTGCACCACCCCCAGCCCCGAGGTGGCCACCGTCGTGGTGGACGTGGCCAGTGCCGAGCCGATCCCGCCCAGCGTCCCGGCGAGCAGGGTCTTGGCGATGAGCTGGCCCTGCTTGGACACCACCCGCCCGCGCAGGCCGGCCTTGCCGTCCTCGCCGGCGACGAACCCCTTGATGTTTGTCTCCAGGACGGTCTCGTCGCGCAGGACGCAGCTCAGCTTCTCCAGGCGCAGGTAGGCGCGCTCCGACGACAGGTCGCCGTAGCCGGCAGCCGTGACGAAGCACTCTCGCACCCGCGACTGGAACCGGTTGGGCAGCGTGCCGTTGTCCAGCAGCCGCAGCAGCACCGGCTGCGGGTTGGTTTTCACCATTCCCCCGGTGGGCGCATCCAGCCCGGAGAGCATCACCGCCTTGGCGAAGGTGCCGGCGGGCAGGAAATTGTGGATGGTGCGGGCCGGGGTCTCTGGCGTTGCACCGTCATCGCCGAGATCCAGGGCCAGGATGGCCGTGCCCCGGCCTGCAGCGCCCGTGCGCCGCGCTTGCCCGGGCGGCGGCGGCGGAGGGGGCAACAGGCGCGTGGCCGCGCCCGCCAGGTCCGCGCGCCGCGGCCCCTCGCCGTCCCGCGCCGCGCCAGCCCGTCCCGCGTCGTCCCCGCGCGGCTGCTGGCCGGGCCGGGCCGGTGGCTTCGGCGGCGGCGGCAGCGCCCGGGGCGTTGCGGGGGCCGCCGCGCCCCCGGGTGGGCGCTTCTTCACGTCCTCGAGGGTATTGCGCAGTTCCTCCAGCTGGCGCCGGAGTTCCAGGTTGGCCTGCTTCAGTTCCTTGAGCTCGGCCTCGGAGCGCGTGATCCAGATCTCGCTGGGATCCATGCCCTGGGCCGGCGTGCGGTAGCTCTTGGTCACCTCCGGCGCCCGGGCGGCGCGCTCCACCCGCCGCGCGGGATCGGACAGCCACAGGCCCAGGATCACCACGCCGACCAGGCCTGCCAGCACGGCGACCGTCACCAGCGCCTGGCGCCGCTTGACTCGCCCGCTGTCGTCCATCAGCGTGTCCCCCTCACCACGTAGATCCGGGTGGACTCCCCGGGGGAGAGTGCATGGACCTGGATGGCCACGGCCCGGATGTTGTCCGCCATGACCCCGAACTCGCGCTCGTCCAGGCGCATCTCGGCCCCGGAGACGTTGGTCAGCTCGTACACCTCGGCGGTGAGCGGGCCCTCGTAGCGGGCCAGCATGGTGATCCGAGCCTCCTGCCACAGGGGCACCGGCCGGCCCACGGACACCCGGGTGTACCCGGCGGGCACCGTGTCCCGGGCCAGGGCGCGCACCAGGGACTTGATCCGCGCGACGTAGGGATCGTCCGCCCCGCGGCCGTCCCCGGGCCGGTCCCGCGCGGCCCTGGGCCGCAGCAGCACGGTGTCAGACGGCATGTCCACCGGCGTCGCGATCAGCGTGTACGTGGCGCCGTTCTCGTCCCGCACGAAGAAGCTGAACGGCCGTCCCCCTGCCGCCGGGCGCACGAAGATCTGGCCGGACTCCTTGTCCGCCTGGACCTGCATGCGGTCCTCGAGGCCCCAGACGCGGGTGAGGCGGCCACCGCCGGCCATGCCGATCCGCGTGAGCTCGCGGGCCGAGACCTTCACAGTGACGGTCTGGCCATCCGTCACGTCCACTACCTGCAGCGCCCACGCCGGCGCTGCCAGGCTAGCGAGGACCAGCCCCGCCGCCGACATCAAACGGGTTTTCACGGTTGTCCACCTCGACGAAGGTTTTGACGAACAGCTGTCCATTGCGCCGAGCGAACCCGATCAGGAACGTCGCCTGGCGCTCGCTGGTGATCTTCCCGCCCACCAGGGTGACCAGCTGGCCGGTCAGCGCCACCTTCTGGTCCCGGATCCGGACCTCCTGGGGATAGAAGGCCGAGGACATCCGGCTGCGCTTGATTTTCTCGGCGTCGCCCTCGAGCCGGGCCGCCAGCGCCCCGTAGGCGGTGGGATCCGCGTAGCGCAGGAACAAGGCGGCCTGGTGATGCACGTTGTCCGGGTTGTAGGTCAGCGCCAGCCCGGCGAAGAACACCGCCATCTGCTCGAGGTACTCGGGCGAGAACTCCTCCCCCCGCACCCAGAAGGCCTTGTTCACCACCGGTGGCGTGATGATGGTCTTCTCGCGCACATCGGTGGTGACCACCCAGTAGGCGAGCGCGGCGTTGGACACCGCCATGGTGACGGCCACGGCCATCCACAGGTTGCGCCGCCACAGGGCCTCGGCCAGCACCGACTTGTAGCGTTGTCGATTCATCCGATGTATTCCCGGACGTGGCTGGGCGCCCGGCTCTTCAGCCACCAGGCCGAGGGCGTGTACCAGTACAGGAAGCGGGGAATGATCCCGTAGCCGCCCTCGGCCTTGATGCGCCCCAGGCCGCGGGCCAGGAGCAGGCCGATGACGACCCCCACCAGGATTTGCCCGAGCATGGCCCCCATCAGCCCGAAAAAGATCACCATGAACGCGGCATCCGCGTCCCAGAAAAAGAACTGGGGCGGATCATCGAGCCGGCGGGGGATCCAGTATTGTTCGTCCATGGCTCGCTCACACCACCGCGGAGCCGAAGATGGTGTCGATGATGGTGGGGCCGAGGGCCCCGAAGATGGCCAGCACCACGCCGATGATCGCCGGCAGCGCCGTGCCCTTGGCGGCGCCGTAGCCCAGCCCCACCAGGCCGCCGACGATGGCGATGCCGCGGCCCAGGTAGCCGGTGGCGGCGTCGTAGAAAAACTGGTAGGCCGGCTGGAACTCCGTGCCGGTGGTCGCGGCCAGGGCCAGGCCCGGCACCAGCAGGGCGGCCAGC
>JALUTW010000175.1 GCA_027021685.1 Chromatiales bacterium
GGCGATTGCTTTGTGCGATAATGGAGCGAAGCGGAGTGACCGCACAAAGCAAGCGCCGCGGAGGACTGTCCGAGTTGAAGTGCCTTGTTAGCTCTTTATCAATTCTATATCTGGCAAACTCTCCGCCACTTCTCGGTAGGTCGATGCCCCTTCCAACACTTGGATAACTTCAGGGATTGGTTCAGGCCATATTTCTGGTAAGTCTGCCTCACCTTCTACCTTAATAGGGAATGCCAATTTTTCCATTGGGGGTATAAATTCAGCATTTACCCCCTCTTTATTACCTCTAGCATCGACTCGATACCATCCATAATTGGATAGGTACACAGCATTTAGACCGTGCAAGCAGTATGGCGGGATATCACCTTCAATTGTAAGTCTTTGGTAGCAGAGACCAGCCGGAATGTTATTCGCCCTAAGCAGGGCGGCTAATAGGTGACTTTTAGCATAGCAATATCCTGTTTTGTACTTCAAAACTTCTGAGGCCCTACAAGTAACAGGATTCAGTTTGTAATCGTTGCTATGCTTTATTTTATCTCGCACATATTCAAAGCACGAACGTGCTATTTCAACATCACTTTCCTTTCCAGAAGAAAGGCTTTTGGATAATTGAATTATTTCTGGATTATCCCAATCAATAATCCTCGTTGATGCTAAGTATTTGTCCATGCAATTTCTCGATGCCGACCCGCGTTCAGGTAGCAATTGCACCATCAACCAATTTCATACCACTTTTTTTTGCGAAAACTTGTGCAGGTGTTTTCCAATTCAAAAGTTTTCTGGGGCGTGAATTTAATAGATACTCAATCACTTTAATTTCCTTGTCACTGACTTTAGATAAGTCTGTCTTTTTTGGTAGAAAACGCCGGATCAATCCATTAATTTGCTCGACCAGACCTTTCTCCCAGCTATGATAGGGCCGACAGAAATAAGTGTCTATCTTTAGCTCATCCTTGACTTGCTGATGCCACTTGAATTCAATCCCATTATCCAGCGTTATGCTCTTGCGTGTCTTCGCTTCGAAACGAGACAGTGATGAGATCATAGCATCTCTCGTCTCCCCTGGCCCGCGATCTGCGAGCTTACATATACTGACGTATTGTGTTTGGCGCTCAACCATCACGTTGAGTGATACAACACTCTGTGAGCACACGATAGAATCGCCTTCCCAATGGCCAAACTGAGACTTGTCATTGACCTCTTCAGGACGCTCCTCAATGCCCGTCCTGCCTTGGATCATCTCTCTTTTACCAGTCGTTGTTTTCCCCATACCTTTTGTCCAACGCGGCTCGTGCTTCCTCGGCAACAGCTTGGCCCACTCCATGTGGTATTTGTAGATGAAGCAGTAGATCGTTTCGTAGCTAATACTGAACCCTTTATGGGCGAGACTTAACCAACCTGCGATCTGTTCTGGCGTCCACCCAAGACGCAAAAAATGATGGATCGTTTCCGCATATTTTTCACACTTGGATTGACGATTTGCTGCTTGGCTTTTTCTGGCCATCGCTTTCTCATGCGCGATAGAAGGAAGGTAAATACCATCCTCATTCAGGTTGCGATTATACTCACGAGATATCGTTGATCCGCTACGCCCAAGAAGGTCACCAATTTCTGAAAATGACAACTCTCTAGCTCTATATATGGCTATATATTCTCTGTCACACAGCGTTAGTTCTGATACTTTTTTACCCATTTCATCACCATAAATTTCAAACTTCGATAATTATACGATGATGCAATAGCTTTCTGAATTCGCACTTTGCTTTTTCGTGGCTTATCTCGACATTTGTTTAACGTCTCTCGAAAAGCCTCCCAATCGATTGTCTTATTGAGCCAGACCAGCTTGTCTCGCTCATCCAATTTCTTGTGCCGATTGTCTAAATCAAAGAAGCTTGATTGCATTTTTGTTTCCTGCAAAAAATGATTCTGAACATTATACCCCTATGGGGGGTATTTTTAGAGGTGCCCAATTGTGAATCGATTCGTGCCACCAGCGTGCGGATAGACCAGCGCTCTTCTGTGGCCATGGTGAGATAGAACTCTCTTTTAAGCGGATCAGCAATAGAAATCAGACTCACAAAATGGCTCCAGCTCAATTGTGCAGACAGTGTCTGCACAATTTGAAAATCGGGGAATTCTTCAGCAAATTTGATCATTTGCGTTAAGTTTCGTTTAGACCATCCTCTGCCAAATCTTACGCTTAGCTCATGGGATAAACCGGCAACAATCTGCTTGCCATATTCTCCTCGCTCTCCTTTTAGTATCTCGTCAGATATCCGTTTTCCCACCTGCCAATAGAGTAGTGTCAGCTCTGCATTTACAGTGGCTGCAATGCGGTTTTTGGCGCTCTCTATTAACTGGCGAACATCACCAAACAGTTTTTTATTCGACTCTTTTTCACTCACTGGAACCCTCCTTTTCCAGGCAGTTAGCTACCCGCTTCAAGTTTTCCCATCGTACGACTCTTTATCAGCACGCGTCGTGCTGGCGACAACGTCGGTGCCGAGAGCTTTGGCAACGTTTGCGCGCCGGTAAACAGTCCCAACAGGGGCTTTATGAAAGTCCTGCAGTTATGCCTTCAACCCTAATATACTGAGGTACTCCCTCAATCGATGATGGAGCGACAAATTATTCGTACTGTCCAGCTGCTGCCATCAGCGCCGCCTTTACCGTTTGACGCAGCGCTTGCGGCGCGACCACCTCAACGTCCGCCCCATATTTCAGAATATCCATCACCAGTTCACGCGGGTCACTATAGGGAATGCGTAACTCATAACGACCATCATCAAGAAA
>JALUTW010000176.1 GCA_027021685.1 Chromatiales bacterium
ACCCAGCACCCAGAAATATCAATAACTTATATATGTTACTTGATATTATTTCTCAGAACGTCTATATAACTACATAAACGACAAGGGGGAATCGAGATGAACAACGACCTGCCCCTGTACGAAGTGCAGGAACTGACGCTGGAAGACCTGAAGCGACTCATGCAGAGCGAGCAGCCGCAGGAGGACGTGCGGCAGGGCATGGACACGGAAACGGCCGACTGGCCCTCGCGCCTGACGGCATAAGCCCCCGAGCGATTTCTCTCCCCACCTCCCTTGGAAACACCCCCGTGCCGCGGCGCGTTCCCGGCACGGTTTTTTTTGCCCGCGGCAGGCCGCCTCAGCGCTTGCCCCGGCGCATGGCGCTGATCACCTGGTCCTCGAGCTGGATGCGGTCGGCCAGGACCTCGCCCAGGGCGGAGAGATCGTCGGCCAGGCGCGAGAGGTCCTCGCAGTGGTCCTCGCAGTCGTAGCGGTCGTTGAAGTCGAGGATGACCTCGGTGGTCTCGGCGATGCGGGGATAGAGCCGCTCGGCCACTTCCAGCACCGCCCTGCGCCGCTCCTTGCCCTCCTCGAAAAAGCGGTAGAGCTGGAAATGGGCGCTGGCGGTGTAGTCCACCAGGGCCTCGCAGAACTCCTGCAGCGCGGTCTGCACTTCCTCGGTGGGCGGCACGAACGGCCGCATGGCGGCCAGCTGGTTGAGCAGGCTCAGGGTCTCGGTGCGCGACTCCACCAGTGTCTGGAGCTGGCCCAGCGACTCGGCGCGGCGCTCCTCCATGCCCTCGGTCTGAACCCCCATCATTGGTCTCCTTGGTCTTCGGGGCCGGGGAAGATTCCCGGGCGACGCGGAAAAAACACCGATTCCGCTCAGGCATTTATGCCTGAAAGGCTGGGCCGGTTCAAGCCTTGCGCCGCAGGGCGACGAAGCGCCGGCGGGCATCGTGCACCAGCACGAACTCGCCGTGCACCCCGTCGCGGGTGAGGAAGGGCTGCAGCGCGCGGGCGGGGAACCGCACCCAGCGTCCCCGGGCGTCGCGGGCCTGGACGAAGCGGGCGCTGCCGTCGTAGAAACGCTTGCACTGGCCGGCGGACAGGGCAAGACTCAGATGGATTTCGTGCTGCATCGGGCCTGACGTGGACCAGCCGAACCTCTCCTTTCCCATATCGGCGCCGCCGCCGGCACCATGAACGGCACCGCCCTCCTGGCGCTGGACCAGGGCGGCCATGGCAGCCGGGCCCTGCTGTTCGACGGCGCCGGCCGCCTGCTGCACACCGCCTGGCGGCCGGTGGGCGAAACCCGCCCGGCACCGGACCGGGTGGAGCAGGACCCGCTGGAGCTGGCCGCCACGCTGCGGGAGTGCGCGGAGGAGGCCGCCGCCACCGCGCGCCGCCTCGGGCTCACCGTCGCCGCCGCGGCCCTGGCCACCCAGCGCTCCAGCCTGTGCTGCTGGGACCGCGGGACCGCCGAACCCCTGTCCCCGGTGCTGAGCTGGCAGGACCGCCGCAACGCCGGCTTCATGGAGGCCCGGGCGCGGGAGGCGGAGGAGATCGGCCGCCGCACCGGCCTGCCCCCCTCACCCCACTACGGTGCCGCCAAGCTGCGCTGGTGCCTGGATCACCTGCCGGCGGTGGCGGCGGCCCGGCGGGCCGGACGGCTGTGTGCCGGACCCCTGGCCGCCTGGCTGCTGGCGGCGCTGCTGGAGGAGCGCCCCTGTACGGTGGATGCGGTCAACGCCTCGCGCACCCTGCTGTGGAACCTGCACACGGGCGACTGGGACCCCTGGCTGCTGGAGTGCTTCGGCATCCCGCGGGACATCCTGCCCCGGGCCGCCGACAACTGCGGCCCCTTCGGCCGCCTGCCCCTGGACGGGGAGCGGGTGCCGCTGGCCCTGTGCACCGGCGACCAGGCCGCGGCCCTGTTCGCCTGGGGCCCGCCGCCGGAGGACGAGGTGGAGGTCAACGTGGGCACCGGCGCCTTCGCCAGCCTGGCCCTGGCCGCACCGCCGGCGGAGCGGCATGGCCTGCTGCTGTCCGTCATTCACCGCTGCCGGGGCGAGGTCCGCCATGCCCTGGAGGGCACGGTCAACGGTGCCGCCAGCGCCCTGGACCAGGTGATGGCGGACGGCGGGCTGGATCCCGCCACGGCCTGGGCGCGGCTGGACCGCTGGCTGGACGAAGAAACCGCGCCGCCCCTGTTCCTCAACGGCGTGGGCGGGCTGGGCGCCCCCTTCTGGCGGCCCGGATTTCCCTCCCGCTTCATCGGCGGCGGGAGCACCCCGGCCCGGCTGGTGGCGGTGGTGGAGAGCATCGTGTTCCTGCTGGGCGAGATCCTGGAGCGCATGCCGCTGGCGGAGCACGGCGTGCGCCGCATCCGCATCAGCGGCGGCCTGGCCGCCCTCGACGGCCTGTGCCGGCGCCTGGCGGCGGTCAGCGGCCTGCCGGTGGCCCGCGCCCGGCAATGCGAGGCCACCGCCCAGGGCGCCGCCCGCCTGGCCGCCCGCCTCGCGGCCGGCGATGCCGCCTGGCCGGGCTTCGCGCCGGAGCGGGTGTTCACTCCCGAGCCCGATCCCGGCCTGGCCCGGCGCCGGACCGCCTGGCGCGAGGCCCTGTACCGGGCCCTGTCGGAGTGATGCCGGTGTCCGGGACCGGCCCCCCGTCGCCCGCCGGCGGCAGGCGCAGGGTGGCGGTGTCCGCCACCGGCCGGGGCGGCGGCAGCCACCGCCGCAGGCGGGCCAGGGCCCGGGCCGCGGTGGCGCGGTAGGTGGTGAGCTTGCCGCCATAGAG
>JALUTW010000177.1 GCA_027021685.1 Chromatiales bacterium
CGAGGCCCTGGACCCCGCCGGGAGCAGCAAGAGCGACCGCCTGCTGCTGGACGCCACCTGGCACGACCCGCAGTTCACCGGGGACTGGGACGTGAAAGTGACGGCCAGCTATTACGACGTGGCCAACCAGTCGGACCTGGTGCTGTTTCCCCCGGGTGCGGATTTTTCGGCGTTGCCGGGCGGCGGCGGGCCCTTCCCTGAGGGAGTCATCGGCAATCCCGACGTGTACGAACGCCACTACCGCCTGGAGGCCAGCGGCCTGTTCCAGGGCTGGGCGGATCATGCCGTTCGCGTGGGCGCCGGCGTGCACGTGGCCGACATGTACCGCATCAAGGAGGAAAAGAACTTCTCCCAGGCCACCGGGCTGCCGGTTCCGCTCGCCGGCGGCCTCCAGGATGTGACCGACGCGGCGCCTTTCATCCGGCCCCACAAGCGCACGGTGAAGTTCGTCTATGTCCAGGACGAGTGGAACGTGGCACCGGACTGGTCGCTCACCGCCGGCGTGCGGATGGACAACTACTCGGACTTCGGCACCACCACCAACCCGCGCCTGGCCCTGGTGTGGAACACCAGCCTGGATCTCACCACCAAGGTGCTCTACGGCCGCGCCTTTCGTGCCCCGGCCTTTGCCGAGGAGTTCAACATCAACAACCCGGTGGCCCTGGGCAATCCGGACCTGGAACCCGAGACCATCGACACCGTGGAGCTGGCCTTCGACTACCGGCCCGGCGGCGACCTGCGGGCGGGGTTCAACCTGTTCTGGTTCCACCGCCGCGACATCATCGATTTCGCCCCCGACCCCGGGGGCAGCGGGGCCCTCATCGCCCAGAACACCGGCCGCCAGACCGGACACGGCTTCGAGGCGGAACTCCGCTGGAAGGTGCGCCGCAGCCTGAAGGTGGTGGGCAACTTCGCCTATGCCGAGGTGCGCGACGACACCACCGACGCCCCGGTGGGCTTCGCCCCCCGCCACCAGGCCTACCTGCGCCTGGACTGGGAGCCGTTGCCGGGCTGGTCCGTCCATCCCCAGGTCACCCATGTCGCCAACCGCGAGCGCAGTGCCGGAGACCCCCGCGATCCCGTGGACGATTACACCCTGGTGGACGTGACCGTGCGCCGGCGCCCGGGAGGCGACGGCGCCTGGGAGCTGGCGCTCATTGCGCGCAACCTGTTCGACGCCGATGCCCGCGAGCCGACGGCCTCCAAGCCTCCAACGGCCCCGGCCGGGTTCATCCCGGGGGATCTCCCGCTGGCGGGCAGGAGCTACCTGTTGGAGGCGCGGTACCACTGGTAGTACTGCCGTACCGGACATCTCGTCATGCTTGCCAAGCGGACCAGGAGGGTCGGACACTGGGTGCACGGGGTGTGCCTGCTGTGGGTGTTCGTGCTGCCGGGCGGGGTCCATGCGGCGGTCATCGGAGTGCTGTACCCGGAGATCCGCGAGCCCTACCGGTCGGTGTTTCTCAACATGGGCCGGGGTATCGAAGAGGCGGCCGCGGGCCACCAGGTGGTCTACCGGGCCCTGTCCCGGGATGACGGCACCGATGCCATCCGGGCGTGGATCGACGAGGCGTCGGTGGACGTGGTGGTGGCCCTGGGCAACCGGGCCCACCGGGCGGCGGTGCCGCTGCGCGCGGACATTCCGGTGCTGGTGGGGGCGGTTCTGGCGTCCCCCGCCCTCCAGGAGATGGATGCCGTGGGGGTGGCGCTGGATCCCCATCCGGGGGCGCTGTTTGCCGCCTTGCGCCGGTTTGCACCCGGGGTCCGGACCGTGCATGTCGTCCTGTCGCAACGCCGCACGGCATGGCTGTTGCCGTTCGCCCGCGAAGCCGCCCGGGAACATGGCCTGCGCCTGCGGGCCCATGTGGTGGCGGACCTGACCGAGTCGGCCGGGATGTTCGAGGCGCTCATGGAGCGTATCGATTCCCGCCGTGACGCCATCTGGCTGGTGCAGGATCCCACGGTGGTGGACAGCAGCGCGGTTCTGCCCTACGTGCTGCGCGAGGCCTGGCGGCGCGACCTGGTGGTGTTCAGTTCGAACCCGGAGCACGTCAAGCGCGGAGCCCTGTTCGGGGCCTTCCCCAATCACGTGGCGGCCGGCCGGCGCCTCGGGGCCCTGGCCTCGGCGCTGGCCGACGGCCGCAACGGCCGCCTGCGGCTGGAGCCCCTGGCCGGTGTGCGGTTCGCCTTCAACACCCGGACCGCGGATCACCTTGGGCTGCGCATGTCCCAGCGGGCCCGTGCCATGATTTCGCTGGAATTTCCGGCCCGCTGAGCCGTAGGGTGCGCGCAGGGAGGACAGAGGACAGAACAGGTGTAGGAGCGGCCCGTTCAGAGGACGGATGACAGAAGACAGAGGACGGAAGGGCACATGGTGCTGCGGCTTTGCAACCACAACCTGCAAGGGGTCCCGTCTTCCGGTTTCTGTCCTCTGTCTTCTGAACGGGTGGCGCTCCTGCGGGGGTTGTTTGGTGCAGGAGTAGCCCCTGTTCAGAGGACGGATGACAGAAGGCAGAGGTCAGAACGGGTGTAGGAGCGGCCCGATCAGAGGACAGACGACAGAAAACAGAGGACAGAAGGGCACAGGTTGCGGTGGCTCCGCCAGCATATCCCATGCAGCTGAACCTGATTCTAATTCAGCAAGAATCTCTGCGGTTCAGAGGCCAGAGGCCAGAAGCCAGAGGACGGAAGGACGTAGGGTGCGATGGCGAAGCCATCGCACCACCCTGTGGCAGGTCACGGTTCCAGTGCCATCGCAGG
>JALUTW010000178.1 GCA_027021685.1 Chromatiales bacterium
GACCTTCTGCATCTCCTGCCACGAGATGCGTGACAACGTGTACCAGGAATACCGCAAGACCATCCATTACGCCAACCGCACCGGGGTCAGGGCCACCTGTCCTGACTGCCACGTGCCGCGGGAGTGGACTCACATGTTCGTGCGCAAGGTCACGGCCACCAACGAGCTGTTCCACAAGATCATCGGCTCCATCGACACGCGGGAGAAGTTTCTCGCCAAGCGGCTGACCCTGGCCGGCTACGTCTGGGACAATATGCGGGCCACCGACTCGCGTGAATGCCGCAACTGCCACAGCTTCGAGTACATGGCGCTGGACAAGCAGCAGGCTGCCTCGAGCCGGAAACACGCGCGCGCCCGCAAGGAGGGGCTCACCTGCATCGACTGCCACATGGGCATCGCCCACCGCATCGCCGAGGACTTCGACAAGGACGGCACCCTGCACGAGACATTCAGGCGCAACAAGCGCCCGTGCAGCGACTGCCACAAGGGCATGGCCCAGTCCTTCGACTGGTAGGCCGCCATGGATCGCCGCCAGTTTTTCCGCCAGGCCGCCCGCCGCACCGCCCGCACCGCGCTGGACGAGGCCGCGCGGCGGGTGGAGGCCCGTGCCCGCCACTGGTTCCGGCCGCCCTTCGCCTTGCCGGAACTGGACTTTCTGCTGGCCTGCACCCGCTGCGGGGCGTGCGTGGAGGCCTGTCCCGAGGGGCTGATCTTTCCCCTGCCGGCACGCCGCGGCGCGCAGGTGGTCAACACGCCGGCGCTGGACCTGCTCAACAAGGCCTGCCGCCTGTGCGAGGACTGGCCCTGCGTGGCGGCCTGCGAGCCGGGCGCCCTGCGCCGGCCGGAGCCGGGAGAGGACGGGGCCGGGCCATGGCCGCGGCTGGCGGCGGCCGCCATCGACCCGCTGGTGTGTCTGCCCTACCGTGGCCCCGAGTGCGGGGCCTGCGCCGGGAGCTGTCCGGTGCCGGGCGCACTGCTCTGGGACGGCGAGCGCCCGCGCATCGATCCCGGGGTCTGTACCGGCTGCGGCGCCTGCCGCACGGCCTGCATCAGCCGTCCGCCCGCGGTGCGGCTGCAGCCGCCGGGTACGGCCGGGCGGCGAATTGAGCACCGGGGCTGAGAGCGTGGTGGCGGCGTCGGGGTGTCACACCGTGGAGGTCGCCGCCGTCCCTGGAGAGAACCGGGTGGGCCGTCTTGCACCATGGGGGCAAGTGCCGCGCGGCGGGGATGGTCTGCCGCGGACCTCCTTGTCCCCGGTGGTTCGGCAGGCCCCGGGGCGGCGTGCCCGCCTTGCAGCAGTGAGCCGGCGGCGATGGTCCTGACCGACTACATGTACACCTTCGGCAGCCACATGCGGCGGCGGCACGGCCAGCGCGTGCACAAGATCGCCATCAACGCCGGGCTGACCTGCCCCAACCGGGACGGGACCAAGGGGCGTGGCGGCTGCACCTTCTGCAACAACCGCTCGTTCAGCCCGCGCGCCCTGCGGCCGCCGCCGGTGGCGGACCAGATCGCCGCCGGCCGCCGGGTGATCCGGCGCCGCACCGGGGCCCGGCGCTACCTGGCCTACTTCCAGGCCTACACCAACACCTACGCCGACGTCACCACCCTGGCCCGGCTGTACGAGGAGGCCCTGGCCCAGCCCGATGTCATCGGCCTGTCGGTGGGCACCCGGCCCGACTGCGTGCCCGAGGCGGTGCTGGACCTGCTGGCGGGGTACGGTGAAAGGGGCCTGGAGGTGTGGCTGGAGCTGGGGCTGCAGTCGGCCTTCGACGAGACCCTGGCCCGGGTCAACCGCGGCCACGGCTTCGCCGAGTACCGCGAGGCCGTGCATGCCGCCCGGGCCCGCGGCCTGCCCGTGTGCACCCATCTCATCATCGGGTTGCCCGGCGAGGGCCGCGACCATGCCCTGGCCACCCTGGCCCGGGTGCTGGCCGAGGGCGTGGACGGGATCAAGTTCCATCCCCTGCACGTGGTGCGCGGCACCCGCCTGGCCGGCGAATGGCGGCGCGGGGGCTACCGGCCGCTGGCACTGGAGGAGTACGTGGCCATCGTCGCCGACCTGGTGGAGCGGCTGCCGCCCCGGGTGGTGGTGCACCGGCTCACCGGCACGGCGTCACCGGATATCCTGCGCGCCCCGGCATGGTGCGCGTACAAGTGGCGGGTACTCAATGCCATCGAGAGTGAACTGCGGCGGCGCGGCACCCGGCAGGGCAGCCATGCGGCGGTGTCCGCTGCGGGAGGGATGAAGGATGCGGGCATCGCGGCCGGTTGAACTGGTGTGTCCCGCCGGCAGCCTGCCCGCCCTGCGGGCGGCGGTGGACGAGGGCGCCGATGCAGTGTACCTGGGGTTCCGCGATGCCACCAACGCGCGCAACTTCCCCGGGCTCAATTTCGATCGCGATGAGGCAGCCGAGGGCATCGCCTATGCCCGCGAGCGCGGCAGTCGCGTGTTCGTCGCCCTCAACACCTTTCCCCAGCCCGGCGGCTGGCGGCGCTGGACCGAGACTCTGGCCCTGGCGGCGGACCTGGGGGTGGACGCGGTGATCGCCGCCGATGCCGGCCTGCTGCGCCATGCCGCCCGGCACCATCCCGACCTGATCCTGCATCTGTCGGTGCAGGGCTCGGCCACCAACCGGGCGGCACTGACGCTGTACCACGAGCAGTTCGGCATCCGCCGCGCGGTGTTGCCGCGGGTGCTGTCGCTGACCCAGGTGGAACGGCTCATCGACAACGTGCCGGTGGAGCTGGAGGTGTTCGGCTTTGGCAGCCTGTGCGTGATGGTGGAGGGGCGCTGCGTGCTGTCGTCCTTCATCACCGGCCGCTCGCCCAACTCCTGCGGCGTGTGTTCGCCGGCGGAGGCGGTGCGCTGGGAGGAAACCCCGGCCGGGCGCCAGGTCCGCCTGGGCGGCGTGCTCACCGACTGCTACCGGCCCGGCGAGCCGGCAGGCTATCCCACCCTGTGCAAGGGCCGGTTCCGGGTCAACGACATCACCTATTACGCCATCGAGGAGCCCACCAGCCTCAACGTGCTGGACATCCTGCCGGCCCTGGTGCGGGCCGGGGTGGCGGCGGTCAAGGTGGAGGGGCGCCAGCGCAGCCCAGCCTATGTGCGCGAGGTCACCCGCGTGCTGCGCGCGGCGCTGGATGCCTGCCAGGCGGATCCCGACGGCTACCGCCCGGACCCGGAATGGACCGGGGCACTGGACCGGCTGTCGGAGGGGCAGACCCACACCCTGGGGGCACTGCACCGGCCGTGGCAGTGAGTGCAAGGGAGAGATCGCGATGAAACTGGCGTTGGGACCCATTCCCTATTTCTGGCCCGCGGAGCGGGTGCAGTCCTTCTACCGGGAGGCGGCGGAGTGGCCGGTGGACATCGTCTACCTGGGCGAGACGGTGTGCGCCAAGCGCCGTGCCCTGGGCCTGTCCGACTGGCTGGCGCTGGGCGCCGAGCTCGCGGGTGCGGGCAAGGAGGTGGTGCTGAGCACCCTGGTCCTGCTGGAGGCCGAGTCGGAGCTGTCCACGCTCAGGCGCATCTGCGGCAATGGCCGCTTCATGGTGGAGGCCAACGACATGGCGGCGGTGCAGTTCCTGGCCCATGAGGTGCCTTTCGTGGCCGGGGCCCAGCTCAACTGCTACAACCACGAGACCCTGGCCTGGCTGGCGGAACTGGGGGCACGCCGCTGGCTGCCGCCGGTGGAGCTGCCGGCGGCTTCGCTGGAGGCCATCCTGGCCCGGTGCCCGCCCGCCCTGGAGACCGAGGTGCAGGTGTTCGGGCGCCTGCCCCTGGCCTACTCGGCCCGCTGCTTCACCGCCCGCCACCACAACCTGCCCAAGGACCGTTGCGGCTTCCGCTGCCGCGACTATCCCGATGGCCTGACCCTGTTCAGCCAGGAGGGCCAGCCGCTGTTCGTGCTCAACGGGATCCAGATCCAGTCGGCCGCACCCTGCAACCTGCTGGGGGCGGTGGACGAGCTGGCGGCGCTGGAAGTGGACGTGCTGCGCATCACCCCCCAGGACCGGGGCACCGCGGAGGCGGTGGCCGCGGCCCGGGCCGCCCTGGCCGGCGACGGGGAGGCCGCCGGCCGCCTAGCCGAGGCGGTGCCCGGCGGCTGGTGCAACGGCTACTGGTACGGCGGGGCGGGGATGGACTGGCGCTGCGGCTGAGCCGGCGCCGGCCGCGCCGGGATTGGCGCCAGCCGGCGGGCCAGGTCCCGAAGGCGGTGGGGGAGGCCGCTGCGCGTCACCAGATCCGCGGCCCGCGCCCCCAGGCGCGGGCCCAGCACCGCCGCCAGGTGGGCCTCCAGGTCGAACTCCCAGGCGTCCAGCAGGTTCTTGAGGTACAGCCCGTCGGCGGTATCGCCCTCCAGCACCAGGCGGCGGGCGAAGAACAGGGTGTCCGGGTCCTCGGTGCCCGAGGCCAGGCTGATGAAGTCGGCCAGTGCGCCGCGGATGTGGATGTCCGGCTCGCCGCCGCCGGCATCGGGTGCCAGGCCGCGGGGCGTGAAGCGCAGGCGGAGGCAGACCCCGGCATCGGTTACCGTCAGCCACAGGCGCCGGCCGTCGAGCCCGTCGAGGCGCCGGGCGATGGGCTGGCCGCGCAGCAGGTGGTTGCAGGCCAGGGCCAGGCCGCGCTGGTGGAGCCCGGCGGGCAGCAGCCGCAGGGCCAGGCGCAGGGGTACGGCGGGATCGGGTCTCACGGTGGCGCGTCCTCGTTCCGGGTTCCGGGCCCCCGTTGTACGCGGCCCGCGTCCGCCGCCGCCATGACCTGGATCAAGCCGTGCCGGATCAGGCCGCCTGGTAGTAGAGGTTCTGCGGGTGGTTGGCCTGGGCGAAGAAGAACCAGCGCTCCGCCAGCAGTCCCACGTACTGGACGGCGAAGGCCGCCGCCAGCAGGCCGCGGTCGGCCCCGTCCATGCCGGCCCACAGCAGGGCCAGCGGCACCGGGAACACCAGCACCAGGAAGGTCCACTTCACCGCCTGGAACACCGCCTGCGGCGCGCCGTGGAAGAACTCGCGGGTGTTGAAGGAACCGCCCATGGCGCCCTGGGCCTTCTGCACGATGCGGGTATGGCGCACGCCGATGGCGGTCTGCAGGTTCGACTTGGGCTTGAGGCGGGCGTTGCGCACCAGGCTGGCGGTGCGGGAACCTGCCGCCAGCACGGTGATGATCACGGCCCAGCCGCCGAAGAAGCGCACCAGCTCCGGGGCGGTCCAGGCGGCGAAGGCCGCGGCCAGGGTGAAGCCCGAGGCGCCGCCCAGCAGGATGTAGTTGATCACGGTCAGCGGCGTGGCCCACTCCTGCAGGAAGCGGATGGCAGCGTAGATCATTCCGGTGCACACGAACAGGGCGAAGGCCACCACGCTGCCGGCTAGGCCCACGGCCAGGGTCAGGGACAGGCTGGTGCCCTCGGGGCTGGTCCAGATCACCGGGTCGATGCCGAAGTAGTGCAGCAGGCCGTAGGCGAAGGCGGCGGCCATCATCAGCGGCAGCACGATGACCTCGCGCGACAGCCACGAGGTGCGCCACTGGCTGGCCGCGCGCCAGGCCCGCTCGGGGTGGCCCAGGTGGAAGAACGAGGCCAGCAGGCCCGCGGCCAGGAACAGCAGGCTCACCAGGCTGCCCCAGGCGAAGAACGTGACCGGGTCCTGCATGGGCACGATCTTCACCGCGGCGTAGGTCTGCCCGGTGACCAGGGCCAGGAACAGGCCCTGGCCCACGCCGATGAGGGTGGTGAGAAAGATGACGGAAAACGCCGGATGCATGGTTCTTCTCCCGCTGCTGGCTGCTGGGTGCTAGGGGCTGGGATGGTGCGTCATGGGCGCTACCAGCTTGTGGAATCGTCCAGGGTCGGTTCGGTGACCGGCCCGCGTGGCAGGCGCTCTTCCTTCTTGAGCGGGTTGTCGGCGCGCTGCAGCTCGTCCTCGTGGATGTGCATGCGCGTCTTGCGCCGCGGCAGGTAGTGGTTGGCCGGCCGGGTACCCCACTCGGGCATGAGCTGATAGCCGCCCTCCTCGCGGATGGCCACCGAGACTTCGGACTCCGGGTCGTGGATGTCGCCGAACAGGCGCGCGTTGGTGGGGCAGGCCAGCACGCAGGCCGGCTTGCGCTCGGACTCGGGCAGGGACTCGTCGTAGATGCGGTCCACGCACAGGGTGCACTTCTTCATCACCTTCTGGTGCTCGTCCAGCTCGCGGGCGCCGTAGGGGCAGGCCCAGGAGCAGTACTTGCAGCCGATGCACTTGTCGTAGTCCACCAGCACGATGCCGTCCTCGGCACGCTTGTGGCTGGCGCCGGTGGGGCACACCGGCACGCAGGGCGCGTCCTCGCAGTGGAGGCAACTCTTGGGAAAGTGGACCGTCTCGGTCATGGGAAAGGCGCCCACCTCGAAGGTCTGCACCCGGTTGAAGAAGGTGCCGGTGGGGTCCTTGCCGTAGGGATTGTCGTCCGACATGTAGCCGGCCGGGCCCGAGGTGTTCCACTCCTTGCAGGAGGTGACGCAGGCGTGGCAGCCCACGCAGACGTTCAGGTCGATGACGAGTGCAAGCTGGGTCATGGCGTCGAACCGTTGAATGTTTTCGGGCCGCGGCGGGCTCAGCCCTTGCCGCGGGTGAAGCGGCCCGCCACGTAGGCGATCCATTTCGGGGTCTTGCCGGTGCCGGGCACCGCCGGCATGGGATCGAACTGGGGCGAGGTCACCGGCGGCTCGTCGTCGCCGGCCTTGTACACGCGCACGCGCACGTCGTACCAGCCGGCCTGGCCGGTGATGGGGTCCGAGTTGGAAAGGTGCTCCCCGTCCTCGCACCGGGGCAGCTCCTCGCTGATGAGGTGGTTGAGCAGGAAGCCCTTCTGCGATTCGTTGGCATCGGGGGCCAGGCGCCAGGCCCCGGCGGCCTTGCCGATGGCGTTCCAGGTCCACACCGTGCCCGGTTCCACCGCCTCGGAAAACCGGCACATGCACCGCACCTTGCCCCACATGGACTCCACCCACACCCAGTCGCCGTCGGCGAAACCGTGCTTCTCGCCCAGCGACGGGTGCACGTAGAGGTGGTTGTGGGCGTGGATCTGGCGCAGCCAGGCGTTCTGCGAGTCCCACGAGTGGTACATGGCCATGGGCCGCTGGGTGACGGCGCACAGCGGGTAGCGCTGCTTGTCGCTGAGCTGGGCCTCCAGCGGCTCGTAGTAGAACGGCAGCGGATCGAAGTAGGTCTCCACCCGCCGGCGCAGGCGCTCCGGCGGCTGCTTGCCGTCCCAGCGCCCCTGGGCCGCCATGCGGAACTTCTGCAGCACCTCGGAGTAGATGTGGCAGATGATGGGCTCGGCGTAGCGGGTCAGGCGGTGCTCCTGGGCCCAGTTGAGATAGCCCCGGTTCCAGTTGCGCATGTACTGGAAGGACTTGGGCAACTCGTAGTGGAACACGCAGTTGTTCCTGGCATACATCTCCCACTGGTTGGGATTGGGCTCGCCTTTCATGAACTTCTCGCCGCCCTTGCCGCGCCAGCCGGCCAGGAAGCCGATGCCCGAGCCGGGCTCGGTCTCGTAATTGACGATGAAGTCGGGATAGTCGCGGAACCTGCGCGAGCCGTCGTCGTTGACGAAGGCCGGCAGCTTCAGCCGCGAGGCCAGCTCGATGAGCACTTCCTGGAAGGGCTTGCACTCGCCCTTGGGCGGCACCACCGGGATGCGCACCGAGTCCACCGGGCCGTCGAACTCGGAGATGGGCCGGTCCAGCATGGACATGACGTCGTGCCGCTCCAGGTAGGTGGTGTCGGGCAGCACCAGGTCGGCGTAGGCCACCATCTCGGATTCGAAGGCGTCGGCCACGACCAGGAACGGGATCTTGTACTCCCCGTTCTCGTCCTTGTCGTTGAGCATCTTGCGCACTTCCGACGTGTTCATCGTCGAGTTCCAGGCCATGTTGGCCATGAAGATGAACAGGGTGTCGATGCGGTAGGGGTCGCCGCGCCAGGCGTTGGTGATGACGTTGTGCATGAGCCCGTGGGCGGCCAGCGGATACTCCCAGGAGAAGGCCTTGTCGATGCGCACCGGCTCGCCGCGCTCGTCCACGAACAGGTCGTCGGGCTCGGCCGGCCAGCCCAGGGGCATGCCGCCCAGCGGGGTGTCGGGCTTGACCCCCTCGGGCCCGCGCGGGGTCTTGGCGCAGGGCGGGATGGGGCGCGGGAACGGGGCCTTGTGGCGGAAGCCGCCCGGGCGGTCGATGGTGCCCAGGAGGGTCATGAGGATGGCCAGGGCACGGATGGTCTGGAAGCCGTTGGAATGGGCCGCCAGCCCGCGCATGGCGTGGAAGGCCACCGGGTTGCCGGTCACGGTCTCGTGCTCGCGGCCCCACACGTCGGTCCAGGCGATGGGCAGCTCGATCTTCTCGTCGCGCGCGGTGATGCCCATCTCGTGGGCCAGCCGGCGGATGGTCTCGGCCGGGATGCCGGTGACCTCGGCCGCCCATTCCGGGGTGTACTGTGCCACCCGCTCCTTGAGGAGCTGGAAGGCCGGCTTGGCCCGGGTGCCGTCGGGCAGGGTGAACTCGCCCAGCAGGAACGGGTCCGCGCCCTCGGTGTGGGTCCGCACCGGCTTGTCCTGGATGCGGTCCCACCACACCTGGTCCTGGGGGTCGAAGCAGTCGGGGTCGCGCGGGATGTCGGCGCGCACGAACAGGCCGGCGTCCTCGGCGCCTTCGGTGACGTTGACCAGTTGCGCGGCGTTGGTGTACTGGACCAGGAAATCGCGGTCGTACAGGCCCTGGGCGATGAGCTCGTGGACGATGGCCAGCAGCAGGGCGCCGTCGGTGCCGGGCTTGATGGGCACCCACTCGTCGGCGATGGCCGAGTAGCCGGTGCGCACCGGGTTGATGGAGATGAAGCGGCCGCCGTTGCGCTTGAACCTGGAGATGGCGATCTTGAGCGGGTTGGAATGGTGGTCCTCGGCGGTGCCGATCATCACGAACAGCCGGGCCCGGTCCAGGTCCGGGCCGCCGAACTCCCAGAACGAGCCGCCGATGGTGTAGATCATGCCGGTGGCCATGTTCACCGAGCAGAAGCCGCCGTGGGCGGCATAGTTGGGGGTGCCGAACTGCTTGGCGAACAGGCCGGTCAGCGCCTGCATCTGGTCGCGGCCGGTGAACAGGGCGAACTTCTTCGGATCGGTGGCCCGGATCTTCTTCAGTCGCTCCTCGAGGATGGCGAAGGCCTCGTCCCAGGAGATGGGCTCGAAGCGGGCCTCGCCGCGCTCGGCGCCTTCCACCCGCTTCAGCGGCCGGGTGAGGCGGGCCGGGGAGTACTGCTTCATGATGCCCGAGGCCCCCTTGGCGCAGATCACGCCCTTGTTGAGGGGGTGGTCGGGGTTGCCCTGGATGTAGCGGACCTCGCCGTCGCGCACCGTCACGCGGATGCCGCAGCGGCAGGCGCACATGTAGCAGGTGGTGTTCTTGACCTCGATGCGGCCGCCGGACTCGGCGGCGGGAGACGGACTGCTGCTCATGAACTGCTCGCGACCTGGTGATGAAGGCGGGCGATTATAGGGACCGCCCCCCGGACTGACCAATCAAGGCTGCGAATCCTATCATAAAATTAACACATACTAATACTCTGAAATATGAGGAAATACGGGCCAAGTGCCTAATTCAACAAAAAATAAACTGAATTTATAGAGATCAAGATAAAACTGTGTTGTGTTCGCGCCGGGCTTCGGTCACTGTACGCACTCCCCGCGATCCCGCTTGGAAATCGCCCTCCAATCATAGGGTTAGTTGACAGGCGGGGTCGGGTATCCGGACCGGCGGGGAGCATTCCCCCAGCCGCCGAATTGGGGTAGATTGCGCACTCTGCCGCGGCCGGTGCCCCGGCAGGGGGCTTCGGCGGGCGTCTGCACGCCAACCATATAAATAGCGAACACAGCACGACTCGCCCGGCCGCGGCGGCGTCCGCGTAAGGAGGAGATATCGATGGCGGATATCATCGCAACCAACCAGACCATCCTCGTTGTCGGTGCCGGCATCAGCGGGATGACCGCAGCCATCGAGGCGGCGGAGTGCGGTAAGCAGGTGCTCCTGGTGGAGAAGAATCCCGCCGTGGGTGGCCGCGTGAGCCAGCTCTACAAGTACTTCCCCAAGATGTGCCACCCCACCTGCGGGCTGGAGATCAACCTGCGCCGGCTCAAGGCCAATCCCAACGTGCGCCTGCTCACCATGACCGAGGTCACCGCGGTGGAGGGCGAGCCGGGCAACTACAAGGTCACGCTCAAGACCCGGCCGCGCTACGTCAACGACAAGTGCACCGCCTGCGGTGAGTGTGCCGGTGCGGTGGAGGCCGAGTTCGACGACGAGTTCCACTTTGGTCTCAAGAAGCGCAAGGGCGCCTACCTGCCCCATGCCATGGCCTATCCCCAGCGCTACGTGCTGGACCCGCGCATCATCGGCACCCCGGATGCGGACAAGGCCAGGGACGCGTGCCGGTTCGACGCCATCGACCTGGACGACACCGAGCGCGAGACCACGGTCACCGTGGGGGCCATCGTCTGGGCCACCGGCTGGAAGCCGTACGACGCGGCGAAGATCCAGCCCTACGGCTACGATCGCTTTGCCAACGTCATCACCTCGGTGGAGCTGGAGCGCATGATGGATCCCTTCGGCCCCACCGGCGGCAGGCTGGTGCGGCCATCCGACGGCAAGGAGGCCAAGAACGTGGCCTTCATCCAGTGCGCCGGCTCGCGCGACCGCAACCACCTCAAGCACTGCTCGCGCATCTGCTGCATGGCCTCGCTCAAGCAGACCACCTACCTGCGCGAGCAGTACGGCGACGAGGGCAAGTCCACGGTGTACTACATCGACATCCGCGCCATCGATCGCATCGACGACTTCTACCAGAAGGTCAAGGAAGACCCCAACGTCACCTTCATCAAGTCCAAGGTCGCCAGCATCACCGAGGACAAGGACGGCAACCCGGTGCTGCACGGGGTCAATACCGAGGGCTACCACCGTTATGACAACACCCATGATCTGGTGGTGCTGGCCGTGGGCATGGAGCCCAGCATCCCGGCCGACGAGTTCCCGGTGAAGGTGAAGATCAACGAGGAAGGGTTCATCGAGCAGGACGAGGCCAACGGTGCCATCTTCGCCGCCGGCTGCGCCTCGGACGCGCTGGACGTCAACCGCGCGGTGCAAAGCGGCACCGCCAGTGCGCTGCGGGCGATCCAGGTGGTCAACCGCGTGGCAGGAGCGGAGGGTTAAGCCGTGTCGGACATCAAGATCGGAGCATACATCTGCAAGGGTTGCGGCATCGGGGATCGCCTGGACACCGCGCAACTGGCGCAGGTGGCCCAGCGTGACGCCAAGGCCCACATCGTGCGCGAGCACGAGTTCCTGTGCAATGCCGACGGCATCGCCATGATCCAGAAGGACATCGACGAGGAAGGGGTCAACCGGGTGGCCATCTGCGCCTGTTCGCGGCGGGCCAAGACCGATGCCTTCCGTTTCGACGGCGTGGCCATCTCCCGCGGCAACCTGCGCGAGGGCGTGATCTGGGTCCGGCCCGACACCGACGAGGCACGGGAGACCACCCAGGACATGGCCGACGACTACGTGCGCATGGCCGTGACCGAGGTCAAGTACATGACCCCGCCCCACCCCAACGTCAAGTCCGAGGTCAACCGCACCGTGCTGGTGGTGGGCGGCGGCGTGTCCGGCATGAACGCCGCGCTGGAGGCCTCCCGCGCCGGCTATCCCGTGGTGCTGGTGGAGAAGAGCGGCGCCCTGGGCGGACACGCCGCCCGGGCCTGGAAGCGCATTCCCCAGCATGCGCCATACAGGGATCCCGAGGACACCGGGGTCGATGATCTCATCAAGCAGGTGGAGGACGATGCCAACATCACCGTCCACCTCAACGCCACCATCGCCAGGACCTCCGGCGCCCCGGGCCGGTTCGAGGTGGAGATCGCCACCGAGAGCGGCGGCACCACCACGGTGGGGGCGGGGGCCATCATCCAGGCCTCGGGCTACAAGGAGTACGATGCCAGCCAGCTCCCCGAGTTCGGCTATGGCAGGTATCCCAACGTGGTGACCCAGGCCGAGCTGGATGCCATGGCCAAGGAGGCCAACGGCGTACCGCTCAAGACCAAGGACGGCAAGGAGGTGAAGAACGTCGTCTTCATCCAATGCGCCGGCCAGCGCAGCCAGAAGGAAGGGCACCTGCCCTACTGCTCCGGCCACTGCTGCCTCACCTCCATCAAGCAGGCCATGTACTTCCGGGACGCCAATCCCGACATCGACTGCAACATCATCTACACCGACCTGCGCACGCCCGGCACCGGCGGCGAGG
>JALUTW010000179.1 GCA_027021685.1 Chromatiales bacterium
GTGCCGGGCTGCCGGCCATGGGGAGCAGGGCGCCGTCCAGCATGGGGACGGCGAAGCGGCCGTTGGCCTCCTGGCCCGAGACCTGCTGGAACTCGCCGAAGCTGTCGACCGGGATCCCGTTGCTCCCCCATTCGAAGATGCCGCTGGTGGATGGCGTGTACCACAGGTCGAAATCGAAACTGGGATGGGTCTGGCCGTTGTTGACGGCGTCCGTCGCCTGCCCGCCGGCGGCGTTCCAGAACACGTTGTTGCGGAACACGATGTTCTTCACCGGGACGTTGTGCCCCGAGGCGGCGTACCACAGGTTGATGAGCGTGCCGCTGTTTCTGCGCACGAAGGTGTTGTGGTAGAAGTAGGCGTTGCGGGTGGGGATGCTGCTGTTCCCATTGGTGTTCATCTTGACCCCGCCCTCACCCCACTGGCCGTCGGCGATGTTGCGCACGAAGAAATACGGGCCCGGCATCACGGGGGAAATGGAAATGGCGTTCTGCAGGTCCCGGGCGGGATCGGGCGCCGCCGGGTCGTCACCCATGCGGTTGCGGAAGATGCGCGCGTTGACGCAGATGCCGTCGGCCTCGATGGCGTCGTCACGCACCGCGGTGATGAGATTGTCGTGGAAGTCCAGGTTGTGGTTGAGCCAGCCGGCGCTGCCCGCCCCGCCGGTGAGGGCCAGCACGTGCGCCGTGTTCTCGGCCAGGTTGCGCCCGGCGCTCTCGTCCCCGCACAACGAGGCGCCATCCACCACCCCGTAGATCCGGTTGTTGCGGTGGACCGAGCCGGGTCCCGGCTTGCCGTCCTGGAGGATGCCGTAGTAGGTCTGCCCGGGGCAGCTCTGGTAGCTCAGGGACGGACAGTTGGCGGCGTCATATTGTTCGTCGGAGATGACGTTGTTCTGCACCAGGTGATAGCCGCCACCCCCGGACTCGAACACGTTGGCCTGCCCGTTGTCATGGATGAAGCTGTTCTGAATGACGCATCGGTTCGAGCCGCGCAGGCGGACCCCGTAGCTGCCGCCGTTGCGGATCTCCAGGCCGTCCACGATCACGTAGGAGGAGTTGCTGATGGAAAGGGCGACACTCGTACCCAGGGTGCCGTTGGCGCCGTCGATCACCGGTCGCTTCGCGGGATCGGCGGCGCGGATGACGAGCGGGGCGGTGGCACTGCCGGCGAAGCCGCTGATGGAGACCGGGCCGTAGATTCCAGGTTGCACGCGGATCTCGGTGCCGGGTGCGGCCGCATTCACGGCGGCCTGGATGCTGGTGTAGTCGGCGCCGGCCGGGCCCACGGTGATCACGCTGGCCGGGCTCGGCACGGTGAAGGGCGGCAGGGTGGTGAGGACGGCCGTCTGCGGATTGGCGCCGCTGACCCCGTCGGGATCGCTGAGGGTGATGCGCAGGGTGTAGGTGGTGCCGGGGGTCAGGCCGAACAGGGAGGTGGCCATGTTGTTGGCGTCATAGGGAACGAAGTCGTGGACCCGGCGGTAGGCCGCATCGGCCGGCCCCTTGATTTCAAGGATGGCGCTCTCGTTGCCGTTGGCTCCACTCAGGGTGATGATGACACCACCCGTCTCGTAGCTGCCGTGGGGATAAATGGCGGCGATGCCGGCGGCACGGGTGCCGGCGGCGGCCAGCAACAGGGTCAGGGCGATCAGCGTTCCTCGCATTGCGGCTCCCTTGGGGTGATGGCCGGATGTGATGGACGACGGGGCCGGGAAACGGCCCGGTGCAGGGATAAAGCATAGACGGGCCGGGCGGAGCCGGGCGGGAGTCGGTCACAAAACCGATGTATCCGATGTTCCCGCAGCGGCAAGCTGCCGGTTTTGTGGCCTCGTTCCGCCCGCAGATGCGATGCAGTTCCGGACCGCACGCGGGCCAGCGGCTAGCGTGTGCTTTTCCCACCATCCGGCCTTACAATGGCCGGTGGGTGCCCCGCGCCCCCCGGGGCGGCAACGGATACAAGGCACAAGGAATGAGGGAGGACTCATGGCAGAGTTGTCACGGGAACGACAGTCGATGCTGGACGAGGCGGTGCGCCATCTGGACGAGGGCCGGCCGGGCGAGGCGCTGGTGGTGCTGCGCCAGCTCCAGACCGGCCTGGGCAAGGGCCGGCCGGAGTACAACCACGTCCGCTCGTATTACGGCTACACCCTGGTGTGCCTGGGGGAACAGACCGAGGGCCTGGCCGTGTGCCGCGACGCGGCCGAGTCCGAACTCAACGATCCGGTGGTGTTCTACAACCTGGCCCGCGCGGCCCTGCGCTGTGGCCAGCGGCGCCTGGCCCTGCACGCCATCGGCCTGGGCCGGGTGGCGGGCCCCGACTTCGCCGAGCTGGAGCGGCTGCGCCGGCGCATGGGGGTGCGGCGCCAGCCGGTGCTGGGATTCCTGTCGCGGGACAATCCCCTCAACATCATCCTGGGCCGCATGCGCCACCGGCGGCTGGCCTGAGTCAGATTTCAGATCTCAGATTTAGTGGTGCATGGTGTGCGGTCGCTCCGGCGACCGCACACCATGACTACATCCTGTCTGATGTCTGAAATCTGAGATCTGAAATCTGAAATCTGATTCAGGCCCTCTGGCGGCGGGGCTGGCCCTTGATGCCCAGCAGCGGGCGCAGGAAACGGCCGGTGTGTGAGGCCTCCACCCGGGCCACCTCCTCGGGGGTGCCGGTGGTGACCACGGTTCCGCCCTTGTCGCCGCCTTCCGGCCCCATGTCGATGATCCAGTCGGCGGTCTTGATCACGT
>JALUTW010000180.1 GCA_027021685.1 Chromatiales bacterium
CCTGGCGGCGCGGCTGGGCCTGGAGCCGGCGGCCCTGGACCTGGGTGCGGTGAAGGCCGCACTGCAGGCCCACTGGAAGGAAGCGGGCTCGCTGGCGGGGCAGGTGCTGGCCTCGGTCACCCGCTCGGGCCTGGCGCTGGCCGCCTGGCTCGCCAACCTGGTGCTCGTCCCGGTGGTCACCTTCTACCTGCTGCGCGACTGGGACCTGCTGGTGGCCCGGGTGCGCGACCTGCTGCCGCGGCGGCTGGAGCCGGTGGCGGTGCAGCTGGCGCAGGAGGCGGACGAGGTGCTGTCGGCCTTCCTCCGCGGCCAGCTCCTGGTGATGCTGGCGCTGGCGGTGGTGTACAGCGCCGGCCTGTGGCTGGTGGGGCTGGAGCTGGCCCTGCTCATCGGCCTGCTGGCGGGGCTGGTGAGCTTCGTGCCCTACCTGGGGTTCATCGTGGGCATCACCGCCGCCGGCCTGGCGGCCCTGTTCCAGTTCCACGACCCGCTGTACCTGGCCTACGTGGCGGCGGTGTTCGGAGTGGGCCAGGCCCTGGAGGGCATGGTGCTGACGCCGCTGCTGGTGGGCGATCGCATCGGGCTGCACCCGGTGGCCGTGATCTTCGCGGTGCTGGCGGGCGGCCAGCTGTTCGGTTTCTTCGGCGTGCTGCTGGCCCTGCCGGCGGCGGCGGTCATCGCGGTGCTGCTGCGCCACGCCGGCTCCCGCTACCGCGAGAGCCGGCTCTACGGCGGCTCACCCCCGGCGGACTGATGGCGGCCCAGATCCCCCTGCCCCTGGCGCTCACCGGCAGCGCCACCTTCGACACCTTCGTGGCCGGTGCCAATGGCGCCCTGGTGGAGACCCTGCGCCGCGGCTCGGAGCCCTTCGTCTACATCGCCGGCGGGGCGGGCAGCGGCAAGAGCCACCTGTTGCAGGCCGCCTGCCACGCGGCCCACGGCGCCGGCCGCCGCTGCGCCTACCTGCCGCTGGGTTCCGGCCCCGGGCTGGTACCGGCGGTGCTGGAGGGCCTGGAGGCGCTGGACCTCGTCTGCCTCGACGAGCTGGAGGCGGTGGCCGGCGACACCGGCTGGGAGCAGGCGTTGTTCCACTTCTACAACGCCATGCGCGAGAGCGGCGGGCGGCTCTGTGCGGCGGCGCGCACGGTGCCCGACGCCCTGGACGTGCGCCTGCCGGACCTGGCCTCGCGCCTGGCCTGGGGACCGGTGTTCCGGCTGCGCCCGCTGGCCGATGCAGAGCTGGCCCGGGCCCTGGTGCTGCGGGCGCAGGCCCGCGGCCTGGAGCTGCCCCCCGAGGTGGCGGACTACCTGCTGCGCCGCTGCCCCCGCGAGCCCGCGGCCCTGTTCGCCCTGCTGGAGCGGCTGGACGAGGCCTCGCTGGCGGCCCAGCGCCGGATCACGATTCCCTTCGTCCGCCGCCTGCTGGCGCCGTGATCCCCGCCTGCCGGGCACGGCAGCGCGCGTACCAGGCGGCCCCGGTGAACAGGACGAGGCTCAGGGCCACCTCCACCAGCGCCCAGGTCCGTTCCCCGGGCTCGGCCCAGGCCAGCACCACGCCGTGGGTGAAGTAGAGCAGCGACAGCAGGCTGGTCCAGGCATGGGTGTAGGCGCGGCCGTGGAGCAGCCCGCGCAGGGGCAGCAGCAGCGGACCGGCGAAGCCCAGCAGGGCCACCGCCACCGGGGTGTGCCGGGGCGGCGCCAGCCAGGTGAACCAGAGCAGGAGCCAGCCCAGGAGCCCCAGGTGGCCGGCCAGGGCCAGCACGCGCCAGGGCAGGCAGGGCCTCACGCCGGCTCCCGCAGGCGCAGGGCGAGGCCGGCCAGGCGCCGGCCCAGGGCCTGGCACAGGGCCTTTTCCTCCTCGCTCAGCGGCCGGCCGTCGGGCCCCGCCACGTGGCTGGGTCCGTAGGGGGTGCCGCCGGTGGTGGTGGTGGTGAGCGCGGCCTCGGAGTAGGGCAGGCCCGCCAGCACCATGCCGTGGTGGAGCAGCGGCAGCATCATGGACACGAGGGTGGTTTCCTGGCCGCCGTGCAGGCTGGCGGTGGAAGTGAACACCCCCGCGGGCTTGCCGGCGAGGGCCCCGCTGAGCCACAGGTCCGAGGTGCCGTCGATGAAGTGCTTCAGCGGTGCCGCCATGTTGCCGAAGCGGGTGGGGCTGCCCAGGGCCAGGCCGTCGCAGCGGGCCAGGTCCTCGGCGGTGGCGTAGGGATCGCCTTCCTCGGGCACCGCCGGGGCCACCGCCTCGCACCGGGCGGACACTTCCGGCACCGCGCGCAGGTACGCACCGGCGCCGGCCACCGACTCCACCCCGCGCGCCACCTGGCGGGCCATGGCGGCGGTCCCGCCGTGGCGGCTGTAGTAGAGCACCAGGATCTCGACGGGCATTTACAGGATCTCCAGCACCTGCTCCGGCGGGCGGCCGATGGCGGCCCGGTCGCCGTTGACCACGATGGGCCGCTCCATGAGCACGGGATGTTCCACCATGGCCGCGATGAGTGCCTCGTCGTCCAGGGACGGGTCGTCCAGTCCCAGCGCCTTGTAGATTTTTTCCTTGCGCCGCATGAGGTCGCGGGGGGCCACGTGGAGCATCCCCAGCAGCCGCCTGATGGTCGCGGCATCGGGCGGGGCCTTGAGGTATTCCACCACCTCCGGCTCGATGCCCCGTTCCCTGAGCAGGGCCAGCGTCTGGCGCGACTTGGTGCAACGGGGATTGTGATAGATGATGACGGGC
>JALUTW010000181.1 GCA_027021685.1 Chromatiales bacterium
GGCGCGGGTGTAAATTGGGGAGATCCCCAATCCGTATAGGGGAGATCCCTAACTCATCTAGGGGATTCCCCTAGATCCGGGCCCCTGGGGTGTGACGGGGTTCACAAATCAGAAAAATGCCTTCCGGCGTCCGCGAAATGACTCCGGGCCCCGCCCGCCGGTCCGGACAGAGACCGCCGTACTCCAGGACCGGTCACGACAGGGCACGGGCCATGATGAGGGCGTCTTCCCGTGCGCCCTCGGCGCCGGGATAGTAGTCGCGGCGCATACCCACCTCGCAGAAGCCCTCTTCGCGGTAGAGATTGATGGCGGCGGTGTTGGAGGGACGCACCTCCAGCAGCAGGGTCTCGGCGTTGTGGGCCCGGGCCAGGTCCATCATGTGGCCCAGCATGATGCGCCCGATGCCGCGGCGGCGGTGGGCCGGGTCCACACACAGGTTGAGCAGGTGGGCCTCCCCCGCGCCCATGGCCATGATGGCGTAACCCACCACCCGGCTGCCCGACTCGTAGACCCAGCACGAGTAGCCCACGTGCAGGCAGTCGCGGAAGATGCCCCGGGTCCAGGGAAAGGGATAGGCCGCGGTCTCGATCTCCATGATCCGATCGAGGTCCTCGGCCGTCATCAGCCGCAGGCCTTCCCGTCCCGGTTCCAGCACCGCGCTCATGAGGACAAGTCTTGACCCGGATCCCCCTCCCTGGCAAGGGCACGGTGGACAAATTGCAGGTCGGCCCAGGCCTTGCGCTTCTCCGCCGGCGAGCGCAGCAGGTAGGCGGGATGGTAGGTGACCACCACCGGCGTGCCGGTGGGCTCATGGCGGTGCAGCCGCCCGCGCAGGCGCCCCAGGGGGGTGTCGGTGCGCAGCAGGTAATGGGCCGAGATGCGGCCCAGGGCCACCAGCACCCGCGGCCGGACCAGCTCGATCTGGCGGTTGAGCCAGGGGGTGCAGGTGGCCACCTCCTCGGGCTGGGGATCGCGGTTGCGCGGCGGGCGGCACTTGAGAATGTTGGCGATGTAGACCTGTTCCCGGCTCAGGCCCATGGCCCGGATCATGGCGGTGAGAAGCTGGCCGGCACGGCCCACGAAGGGCTCGCCCTGGCGGTCCTCGTCGGCGCCCGGGGCCTCGCCGATGAACATGATGTCGGCCCCGGTATCGCCCACACCGAACACCGCCTGGGTGCGGCCCGCGTGCAGGGGGCAGGCGGTACAGGCCAGCACCTCCTCCCGCAGCCCGCTCCACGCATCTGCCGCGGCGGGGGCCGGCACCGGCCCGCCGGCCGCGGGCGGTTGGGTGGCAGGAGCGGGCACCGCCGGGCCGGCGGCGGTCCGGGGCACCCAGACCTCGATGCCCATGGCGCGCAGGCAGGCCAGGCGGCGGGCGTCCATCTCAGACGTCGCCGGTCTGCGGGTGGGCCCGGGCGGCGGGGACCCGGATCTTGTTGAGGGCGTTGACATAGGCCTTGGCCGAGGCAATGACGATGTCGGTGTCGGCCCCCTGGCCGTTGACGATGCGCCCGCCCTTCTCCAGCCGCACCGTGACCTCGCCCTGGGAATCGGTGCCGCTGGTGATGTTGTTCACCGAGTACAGCAGCAGCTCGGTGCCGCTGTGGGCCAGCACCTCGATGGCGCGAAACGCCGCGTCCACCGGGCCGCTGCCATCGGCCTCGGCGGTGCGCTCCTCGCTGTCCATGCGCAGGGTCACGGTGGCGCGCGGTGTCTCCCCGGTCTCGGAGCACACGCGCAGGGCCACCAGGCGGTAGTACTCGTTCTCCGCCTCCAGGTTGGTCTCGGTGACCAGGGCCTGCAGGTCCTCGTCGTAGATCTCGTGCTTCTTGTCCGCCAGCTCCTTGAAGCGGGCGAAGGCCTCGTTGAGTTCCTCCTCGGAGGCGAACTCCACGCCCAGCTCGCGCAGCCGGGTGCGGAAGGCGTTGCGCCCCGAGTGCTTGCCCAGGACCATGCGGTTGGCGCTCCAGCCCACGTCCTCGGCCCGCATGATTTCGTAAGTCTCGCGGTTCTTGAGCACGCCGTCCTGGTGGATGCCCGACTCGTGGGCGAAGGCATTGGCGCCGACGATGGCCTTGTTGGGCTGCACGGCGAAGCCGGTGATGCCCGAGACCAGGCGCGAGGTGGGGACGATCTGGGTGGTGTCCAGGTGATCCACGGTGCAGTCGAACACATCGCGGCGGGTCTTGACCGCCATCACCACCTCCTCCAGGGCGGCGTTGCCGGCCCGCTCGCCCAGGCCGTTGATGGTGCACTCCACCTGGCGCGCCCCGTTCTGCACCGCAGACAGGGAGTTGGCCACCGCCAGTCCCAGGTCGTTGTGACAGTGCACCGAGAACACGGCCTTGTCCGAGTTGGGCACCCGCTCGCGCAGGCGGCGGATGAGGTCGCCGAACTGCTGGGGCAGATTGTAGCCCACGGTGTCGGGGATGTTGACGGTGCCGGCGCCGGCGGCGATGACGGCCTCGATGACCCGGCACAGGAAATCGATCTCGGAGCGCCCGGCATCCTCGGGCGAGAACTCCACGTCGTCGGTATAACGCCGTGCCCGCTTCACCGCCCGCACCGCCTGCTCCAGCACCTGGTCCGGCTCCATGCGCAGCTTCATCTTCATGTGGATGGGCGAGGTGGCGATGAAGGTGTGGATGCGCCCGGCATTGGCCTCCTTCAGTGCCTCGCCCGCGCGGTCGATGTCCTTGTCCAGCGCCCGGGCCAGGCCGCACACGGTGCTGTCCTGGATGGCGCGGGCCACCGCCTGCACCGCCTCGAAGTCACCGGGGCTGGCAATGGGAAAGCCGGCCTCGATGACGTCCACGTGCATGCGTTCCAGGGCCTTGGCGATACGCACCTTCTCGTCGCGCGTCATGGATGCGCCCGGGCTCTGCTCGCCGTCGCGCAGGGTGGTGTCGAATATGATCAGTCGGTCTGTCATGGTCTCGCTCCAGCGGGGCCGCCGTGCGGCCGCCTCGATTCAGGATACACGCCGCCCGGCGGGCGGTCGTGGAGTTCGGGGTGCGCGGATGCGCTTGGAGATGAGTGTCGTTCTGCCCTGATCAGGGCAGCAGTCGCAGGAGGGCGAGGAGCAGCCGGCCACGCGCACGCGCGGCCCCGGCGCAACCGCGGGGTCGGACGTCGTACTGTGCATGCGCGTTCATGTTCACGGGCCGGGTGCCTGAACAAACCTGTCTCAACTATAGCCGCCTGCGGCCCCGCTGCCAAGCCCCGTGCCGGCACTCACCGCGCCTCCCCCCGCGGCCGGCGCGCGGCACGGCGGCGGCGCAGCTGGACCAGGGTCAGCACCGGGCCCGACAGGGCATAGAGGGCGAACACCGAGAACAACACCAGCGGCGGATCGTAGGAGATGAGCACCAGCACCAGCACCACCAGCAGAATGGCGACAAAGGGCACCTTGCCCCGGAAGTCGATGCCCTTGAAGCTGTAGTAGCGGACGTTGCTCACCATGAGCAGGCCGGCGGCGATGGTCACCGCCAGGGCCAGGCGGTCCACCCACGGCCCCTGCAGGAGGTAGGTCTCCCCCACCCACACCAGGCCGGTGACGATGGCCGCGGCCGACGGACTGGCCAGGCCCTGGAAGTAACGCTTGTCCGCCACGGCGAGCTGGGTGTTGAAGCGGGCCAGGCGCAGGGCCGCGCCGGCGGTGTAGATGAAGGCCGCCAGCCAGCCCAGCTTGCCCATGCCGGACAGCGCCCACTGGTACATGACCAGTGCCGGCGCCAGGCCGAAGGAGATCATGTCGGCCAGGCTGTCGTATTCGGCGCCGAAGGCGGTCTGGGTGTTGGTGAGGCGGGCGATGCGCCCGTCGATGCCGTCCAGCAGCATGGCGATGAAGACCGCCACCGCCGCGGCCTCGAACTGCCGCCCCATGGAGGCGACGATGGCATAGAAGCCGGCGAACAGGGCCGCGGTGGTGAACAGGTTGGGCAGCAGGTAGATGCCGCGCCGGCGGCTGCGGGTCTGCGGGGTCGGGCCTGGGTTCACGCCGTGTGTCTTCCTTCGTTTCAGCCGCCCGTCAGCCGTGGACCAGCCGGCCCAGCAGGTGACTGCCGGCGCAGAGCCGCCGGCCCGGAGCCACCTGCAGGCGCGAGTGCTCCGGCAGCCAGACCTCCACCCGGCTGGCCGGCGGGACCAGCCCGTAGCGCTGGCCCTGCCCCACCCGCTCGCCGGCGGCCAGCCGGCTGCGCAGGCCGGGCCAGCCCCGGGGAGTATAAACCGCCAGCACCACGTCGTCGCCTTCGTCGGTGCGCACCCAGTGGGCCAGCCCGCGCTGCCCCGGGGCCGCCCCGGGCAGGCCGCCCACCCAGACCCGCTGCACCCGGCCCTCGGTCACGCTGCGCAGCACCAGTGGCCCGGCGGCCGCCACCCGCAGCACCACCCTGAGTGCAGGCCGGTGGAGGAAGGGGTCCCCGGCGGGGCCCGCCTCCAGCACCCGGCCGTCCACCGGGCTCACCAGGCCCAGCGGGGCGGCCGGGATCTCGCGCCAGGGATCACGAAACAGCCAGGCCAGCAGCACCGCCGCCACCAGCACCGGCAGCGCCAGCGGCGGGCGCCAGGCCCAGACCAGCGCCGCCAGCAGGACCAGGCCCAGCACCGCCCACCGCCCCTCGGGGGCGATGAGGGCGTGGCGCACCGCCGCCGCGGCCGGCAGGCGCGGCCTCAGTTGCGGGCCTTGTCGACGATCTTGTTGGCCTTGATCCACGGCATCATGTCGCGCAGGCGCTGGCCCACCTGCTCGATGGGATGCTCGCGGCCGATGCGCCGCTTGGCCTTGAGGGTGGGCGCACCGGTCTGGTTCTCCATGATGAACTCGCGGGCGAACTCGCCGCTCTGGATCTCGCGCAGGATGCGGCGCATCTCGTTCTTGGTCTCCTCGGTGATGATGCGCGGCCCGCGGGTGAGATCGCCGTACTCGGCAGTGTTGGAGATGGAATAGCGCATGTTGGCGATGCCGCCCTCGTACATGAGATCGACGATGAGCTTGAGCTCGTGCAGGCATTCGAAATAGGCCATCTCCGGCGCGTAGCCCGCCTCCACCAGGACCTCGAACCCGGCCTGGACCAGCGCCGTGGTTCCGCCGCACAACACCGCCTGCTCGCCGAACAGGTCGGTCTCGGTCTCCTCGCGGAAGGTGGTCTCGATGATGCCCGCGCGGCCGCCGCCGTTGGCCGAGGCGTAGGACAGGGCAATGTCCTTGGCCCGCCCCGAGGCGTCCTGGAACACGGCCACGAGCGAGGGCACGCCGCCACCCTGGGTGTAGGTGGAGCGCACCAGGTGGCCCGGCCCCTTGGGTGCGACCATGATCACGTCCAGGTCGGCGCGCGGCTCGATCTGGCCGAAGTGGATGTTGAAGCCGTGGGCGAAGGCCAGCACCGCGCCCTGCCTGATGTTGGGTTCGATCTGCTCGCGGTAGAGCCGGGCCTGGTGCTCGTCGGGCGCCAGCACCATCACCAGGTCGGCCCCGGCCACCGCCTCGGCCACCGGCTTCACCGTGAGTCCGGCCTGCTCCGCCTTGGCCACCGAGGCCGACCCCTCGCGCAGGCCCACGGTGACGTCCACCCCGGAGTCCTTGAGGTTGTTGGCATGGGCGTGCCCCTGCGAACCGTAGCCCACGATGGTGACCTTCATGCCCTGGATGATGGACAGATCACAATCTTTGTCGTAGTAGATGTTCATGTGTGGTTCCCCAGGCAAATGAAATAACTGGTGCGGAAAGCCGTTTCCCGTGCCCGCCTCAGAGGTGCAGGCTGCGCGTGCCGCGGGCGATGCCCGAGGCCCCGGTGCGCACGGTCTCGATGATGGTGCCCTCGCCCACCGCGCCGATGAAGGCGTCCAGCTTGTCGCCGTCGCCGGTCAGCTCGATGGTGTAGGTGCTGTCGGTCACGTCGATGATGCGGCCGCGGAAGATGTCGGCCAGGCGCTTGAGCTCGGCGCGGCGCTCGGCGTCGGGCGCGCGCAGCTTGATCAGCATCAGCTCACGCTCGATGTGTGCCCCCTCGGTGAGGTCCACCAGCTTGACCACGTCGATGAGCTTGTTGAGCTGCTTGGTAATCTGCTCGATGATCTCCTCCGAGCCCGTGGTCACGATGGTCATGCGTGACAGCGACGGGTCCTCGGTGGGGGCCACCGTCAGCGACTCGATGTTGTAGCCGCGGGCCGAGAACAGCCCCGCCACGCGCGACAGGGCACCGGCCTCGTTCTCCATCAGCAGCGAGATGATGTGGCGCATCAGGCCAGCTCCCGCTCACCGGACTGCGGCGCCTTGCAGTAGGGCGCCAGCTCCATCTCGTGGTGACCCTTGCCCTGGGCGATCATGGGGTACACGTTCTCCGTCTGGTCGGTGATGAAATCGAGGAACACGAGCCGATCCTTCATGCCGAAGGCCTCGCGCAGCGCGCCCTCCACGTCTTCCGGCTTCTCGATGCGCAGGCCCACGTGGCCGTAGCTCTCGGCCAGCTTGACGAAGTCCGGCAGGGCCTCCAGGTAGGAATGGGAATAGCGGCTCTCGTAGAAAAACTCCTGCCACTGCCGCACCATGCCCATGTAGCGGTTGTTGAGGTTGACGATCTTGATGGGCAGCATGTACTGCATGGCCGTGGACAGCTCCTGGATGCACATCTGGATACTGGCCTCGCCGGTGACGCAGGCCACGGTGGCATCCGGATGGGCCAGCTGCACCCCCAGCGCCGCCGGCATGCCGAAGCCCATGGTGCCCAGGCCGCCGGAGTTGATCCAGCGCCGCGGCTTGTCGAACTTGTAAAACTGCGCGGTCCACATCTGATGCTGGCCCACGTCGGAGGTGATGTAGGCATCGCCGCCGGTGACCTCATACAGCTTCTCGATGACGAACTGGGGCTTGATGAGCTCGCTGTTGCGGTCGTACTGCAGGCAGTTGCGGCCGCGCCACTCGTCGATGCGGGCCCACCACTGCCGGAGCGCCTCGGCATCCGGCTTCTGCTTGCGCGCGCGCAGCTCCTTCGTCATGTCCGCCAGCACGTTCTTCACGTCGCCCACGATGGGCACGTCCACCTTGACGTTCTTGGCGATGGAGGCCGGATCGATGTCCACGTGAACGATGCGGGCATGGGGACAGAACTCGGCCACCTTGCCGGTGACGCGATCGTCGAAACGGGCGCCGATGGCAATGAGCACGTCGCACTCGTGCATGGCCATGTTGGCCTCGTAGGTGCCGTGCATGCCCAGCATGCCCACGAACTGGCGATCGGTGGCCGGGTAGGCGCCGAGGCCCATGAGGGTCTGGGTGATGGGAAAGCCCAGCAGGCGTGTGAACTCGATGAGTTCGGCCGAGGCCTCGCTCAGGATCACGCCGCCGCCGGTGTAGATCATGGGCCGCCTGGCGCCCAGGATCAGGTCCACGGCCTTCTTGATCTGGCCCGGGTGGCCCTTGACCACCGGGTTGTAGGACCGGATCTTCACCTCGCGCGGGTATTCATAAGGAATGCGCACGTTGGGATCGGTGACGTCCTTGGGGATGTCCACCACCACTGGCCCGGGCCGGCCCGAGGTGGCGATGTAGAAGGCCTTCTTCAGGGTCAGGGCCAGGTCCTCGCGCCGCTTGACCAGGAAGTTGTGCTTGACGCAGGGCCGGGTGATGCCCACCGCGTCCACCTCCTGGAAGGCATCGGAGCCGATGAAGGGCGTGGGAACCTGGCCGGTGAGCACCACCAGCGGAATGGAGTCCATGTAGGCGGTGGCGATGCCGGTGACCGCATTGGTGGCCCCGGGGCCCGAGGTCACCAGCACCACGCCGGGCTTGCCCGTGGCGCGTGCGTAGCCGTCGGCGGCATGGGTCGCCCCCTGCTCGTGGCGGACCAGGATGTGGCGCACGTCGTCCTGCTGGAACAGGGCATCGTAGATGTGCAGCACGGCCCCGCCCGGATAGCCGAAGACGTACTTCACGCCCTCGTCCTTCAGGAACTGGACCACGATTTCGGCGCCACTGAGTTCCACTGCATGCTCCTCGTCGGCTGGAAGACCCCGCCCGCCGGAAAAAAATTGCGCCCTCACCGGGCGCACCTGCAGGCGGCCCGCCGGAGACCTCCGGCAGAAACCGCATATTATAAGCACGTCCCCGGCCCCATTGCACCGGCGGAACCGGCCGCGGCCGCCGGTTTACAGGGTCAAATCTCCCTGCAATACTTTGGGTTTGGGGCCCCAGCCGCAGACACGGTACGAGGTGACGCCATGAAACCCCACTCCATCGCCATCGGCGTGCTGGCCGCCTGGCTCCTGGCCGCCGCTGCCCAGGCCGGCATGTACAAGTACGTGGACGAGGACGGCAACGTCACCTACTCCCAGACCCCGCCGCCCAGCGGCGAGTACGAGTACATCCGCACCCCGCGCCGGAGCACCCGGCCGCCCTCCTCGTCGGCGGCCAAGAAGAGAGAGGCCTGGCGCAAGCAGATCGAGGCCGGGGCCGCCGCCCGGGAGGAGGACGCCAAGGTCCAGGCCGAGGTGGCCAAGGCCCAGGAGCTGCGGCGCAAGAACTGCGAGATCGCACGCAAGAACGTGGAGATCTACACCGTCTACCGCCGCATCACCGACGAGAAGGGCAACGTCGTCCGCCTCGACGACAACGAGCGCCTGCGCCGGCTGGAGGAGGCCAAGCAGCAGGTCAGGGACTTCTGCGACTGAGCCGTGCCCTACCTCAAGGTCCAGACCAGTCGCCCCCCGAGCCCGGAGCAGGCAGGCGAGTTCGTCCGCCGCGCCTCGCGCGAGGTGGCCGAGGCCCTGGGCAAGTCCGAGAACTACGTGATGGTGACCCTGGAGCCCGCGCCCCTGGCCATGCTGTTCGCGGGCAGCGACGAGCCGGCGGCCTACCTGGAACTCAAGAGCATCGGCCTGCCGGAAGACCGTACCGCCGGGCTGTCGGAACGCCTGTGCAATCTGGTGGAGGAGGCCCTGGGCGTGCCCGCCGGGCGCACCTACATCGAGTTCGCCGACGCCGCCCGCCACCTCTGGGGCTGGAACCGGCGCACCTTCTGAACCCCGGCGGACTCCATGCGCCGCCTCGTCTACATCCTCCTGGTCCTGGCGGTGGCCGGCGGCCTGCTCTACTACTATCGCCACCAGGTGTTCCCCGCCCTGCCGGAACCGGTGCGCGCCACCCTGCCCGATCCCGCCGTGACCACCGCCTACAAGTGGCGCGACGCGTCCGGCACCTGGCAGCTCACCGACACCCCGCCGCCGCCCGGCGTGCCCTACGAGACCGTGCGCGTACGCCGCGACACCAACGTGATCCCGGCCGAGGCCCTCACCGGCCGCCGCGACTGACGGGGCCCCCACCGGACCGCGGTCGCTGTACCCGCCCCGGGGCGGCCGCTACAATCTGCCGGCAATCCACAACCACCACGCGGAAGATCCATGCGCGCCTCACGACTGCTGCTCGCCACCCTCAAGGAGACCCCGGCCGACGCCGAGGTGATCAGCCACCAGCTCATGCTGCGGGCCGGCCTCATCCGCCGCCTGGCGGCCGGCCTCTACACCTGGCTGCCGCTGGGCCTGAGGGTGCTGCACAAGGTGGAGCGCATCGTGCGCGAGGAGATGGACCGGGCCGGGGCCCAGGAGGTGCTCATGCCCGCGATACAGCCGGCCGAGCTGTGGAAGGAGTCGGGCCGCTGGGACCAGTACGGGCCCGAGCTCCTGCGCCTGCGCGACCGCCACGAGCGCGAGTTCTGCTTCGGCCCCACCCACGAGGAGGTCATCACCGACCTGGCCCGCCACGAGCTGCGCTCGTACCGCCAGCTCCCGGCCAGCTTCTACCAGATCCAGACCAAGTTCCGCGACGAGATCCGGCCCCGCTTCGGCGTCATGCGGGCACGCGAGTTCGTCATGAAGGATGCCTACTCCTTCCACCTGGACCAGGCCTCGCTGGACGAGACCTACCAGCAGATGTACGAGACCTATTGCCGCATCTTCACCCGCCTGGGCCTGGACTTCCGCCCGGTGCGGGCCGACACCGGGGCCATCGGCGGCAGCCTGTCCCATGAGTTCCACGTGCTGGCCGACTCGGGCGAGGATGCCATCGCCTTTTCCGACACCGGCGACTACGCCGCCAACGTGGAGCTGGCCGAGGCCCTGCCGCCGCCCGGTCCGCGCCCGGCGCCGGGCCGGGCCATGGAGAAGGTGGCCACCCCCGGCGCGCACAGCATCGAGGAGGTGGCGCAGTTCCTGGAGGTGGCGCCGTCGCAGTGCCTCAAGACCCTGGTGGTGCACGGAACCGACGGCGGCCTGGTGGCCCTGTGCCTGCGCGGCGATCACGAGCTCAATGCGGTCAAGGCGGAGAAGCTGCCCCAGGTGGCCGCGCCCCTGCACTTCGCCGAGGCCGAGGCCATCCGCGCTGCGGTGGGTTGCGGTCCCGGCTCCCTGGGCCCGGTGGGCCTGTCGCTGCCGGTCATCGTCGATCATGCGGCCGCCCGCCTGGCCGACTTCGTGTGCGGGGCCAACGAGGACGGCTTCCACCTCACCGGCGTCAACTGGGGGCGCGATCTGGCCGAGCCGGAGGCCGCGGACATCCGCAACGTGGTGGACGGCGACCCCAGCCCCGACGGCCGGGGCCGGCTCGTCATCCGCCGCGGCATCGAGGTGGGCCACATCTTCCAGCTCGGCAGGAAGTACAGCGAGGCCATGAACGCCACGGTGCTGGACGAGTCCGGCCGTGCGGTGGTCATGACCATGGGCTGCTACGGCATCGGTGTCTCGCGCGTGGTGGCGGCGGCCATCGAGCAGCATCACGACGAGCGCGGCATCGTCTGGCCCGAGACCATCGCCCCCTACCAGCTCGCGCTGCTGCCCATGAACCCGCACAAGTCGGAGGCGGTGCGCGAGACCGCCGAGCGGCTGTACCGCGAGCTCGCTGACGCCGGCATCGAGGTCCTGCTCGACGACCGCGGCGAGCGGGCCGGCGTGATGTTCGCCGACATGGAGCTCATCGGCATCCCCCATCGCATCGTGGTGGGCGACCGGGGGTTGAAAAAGGGCACGGTGGAATACAAGGGCCGGCGCGACACCGAGAGCGTGGACGTGCCCCTGGACCACGTCGTGGCCCACGTGCGGGAACGGCTGGCGGGCCAGGCGGCGGCCGGGCGGTGATACCAGGCGTGCTTTGCATCCCTTGCATCCCGGCGCCGGGCGCCCGGGCATGGCGCCGGCTGCTGGCGGCGGCGGCCCTGGCCTGGGCGGCCGCGGTGCCGGCCGCCGGACAGCCGGTGGATCCCGAGCTGCGCGAGCTGCTCAGGGCCGCCATCGCCGGCACCGACTCCTTCACCGACCGCTTCGAGGCCGAGGTGTGGCTCACCGACATGTCGCAGCGGCTGGCGCCCTACGTACCGGATCCGAAGGAGCGCGTGGCGCTGCTGCGCCAGATCCACTACGAGGCCACCCGCGCCGGGCTCATGCCGGAGCTGGTGCTGGCGGTGATCCACGTGGAAAGCCGCTTCGACCGCTACGCCATCTCCCGCGCCGGCGCCCAGGGCCTGATGCAGGTGATGCCCTTCTGGCTCAAGGAGATCGGACGCCCCGGCGACAGCCTGTTCAACGTCCGCACCAACCTGCGCCTGGGCTGCACCATCCTGCGCTACTACCTGGACAAGGAAAAAGGCAATCTCACCCGTGCCCTGGCCCGCTACAACGGCTCGGCCGGGTCCTACCGCTACACCAACCGGGTCTACCGCGTGCTGGACCGGCACTGGCGCTACGAATAGGGGCGAGTGGCGAGGGGCGAGGGACGAGAGAACGGCACCGGCCGGGCGTTCAGCCGGTGGTGAAACCGGCCGGCGCCTGGATGTCCACCTCCTCGCAGGTGACATCGCTCACCCGGGCCGCGGGCGGGCCCTGCCACAGCCACTCGGTGAAGGCCGCCAGCGCCCGGGGTTCCCCGCAGGCCAGCACCTCCACCCGCCCGTCGGGCAGGTTGCGCGCATGGCCGGTCACCCCCAGGCGCCGGGCCTCGGCCTGGGCGCTGGCGCGGTAGAACACCCCCTGCACCCGGCCGGAGACCAGGCAGCGGCGGCAGACGGTCACGGCAGGATCACCTCGGCCGGGGTGCCCGGCCATGGCCCGGCGTCCCCGGTCTCTGCCACGAACACGGCGGCCGCCCCGCCCTCCTCCCGGGGCTCCAGCGCCACCAGCCGGGCCGGCCAGCGGCCGGCCGCGGTCTTCACCTGGAAGCCGCCCCGGCCCAGCCTGGGACGCAGGGTGGCCG
>JALUTW010000182.1 GCA_027021685.1 Chromatiales bacterium
CGCTCTCCCTGGCGGTCTACGGCCGGGAGGGCGAGCCCTGTCCCCGCTGCGGGCATCCCATCCGCCACGTGGTCATCGGCCAGCGCAGCACCTGTTACTGCCCCCGCTGCCAGCGCTGAACCGGCACCAGCCTTCGTGGTAGGCTTGAGCCCAAAACAGCGGCCCGCCCCATGACCACCGCCATCTATCCCGGCACCTTCGACCCCGTCACCAACGGCCACAGCGACCTGGTGAGCCGGGCCGCGCGGCTGTTCGATCACGTCATCGTGGCCATCGCTACCGGCAGCGGCAAGGCGCCGGTGTTTCCCCTGGACGAGCGCCTGGCCCTGGCCCGCACCGTGCTGGGTGCCATCCCCGGGGTGGAGGTGTGCAGCTTCGACACCCTGCTGGTGGACTTCGCCCGCAGCCGCGGTGCCCGGGTCATCGTGCGCGGCCTGCGCGCGGTGTCCGACTTCGAGTACGAGTTCCAGCTCGCCTCCATGAACCGGCACCTGGCGCCGGAGGTGGAGACCCTGTTCCTGACCCCGGCGGAGGAGTACGCCTACATCTCCTCCTCGCTGGTGCGGGAAATCGCGGCCCTGGGCGGCGACGTGGCGCCCTTCGTCCATCCCGAGGTGGCGGCTGCGCTCAAGCGCCGCCTGGGGTAAACTACGCGCCCCCTCCGGCACGACCAGACGGGAGCAGTCCATGGCCCTGATGATCACCGACGAATGCATCAACTGCGACGTGTGCGAGCCCGAGTGCCCCAACAGCGCCATCTCGCAGGGCGACGAGATCTACGAGATCGACCCCAACCTGTGCACCGAGTGCGTGGGTCACTACGACACGCCCCAGTGCGTGGAGGTCTGCCCGGTGGACTGCATCCCCAAGAACCCCGACTACCCCGAGACGCAGGAAGAGCTGCAGGCCAAGTACCGCCGGCTCATGCAGCAGAGCGCCTGAGCCCGCCGGCGGCGGCCCCCGCGTGAACCGCCCGTTCCCTTTCCCCGCCCGCCTCCTCGCCTGGCTGCTGGCGGGGCTGCTGGCCGCCTGCGCCGGCGGCCCGGCGCACACGGAGCGGATGGAAGGGGTGGCCTCGGCCCACCCCGCGGCGAGCCGTGCCGGCATGGAGATCCTGGCCGCCGGCGGCAACGCCTTCGACGCCGCCGTGGCCGTGGCCGCCACCCTGGCGGTGGTGGAGCCCTACAGCTCGGGCCTGGGCGGCGGCGGCTTCTGGCTGCTGCACGTGGCCGGGGACGGCCGGCAGGTGTTCCTCGACGGGCGCGAGCGCGCGCCCCTGGCGGCCCGGCGCGACATGTACCTGGACGCCGCCGGCAACGTGGTGCCCGGCGCCTCCATCGACGGCCCCCTGGCCGCCGGCATCCCGGGCGTGCCCGCGGCGCTGGTCCACCTGGCCCGGAAATACGGCCGCCTGCCCCTGGCCCGCAGCCTGGCGCCGGCGGTGCGCGCCGCCCGCGAGGGATTCGCCGTCACCCCCCGCTACCGGCGCATGGCGGCGTTCCGCGGCGAGGCCCTGCGCGCCTCGCCCGAGGCCGCCCGCATCTTCCTGCTGGACGGGAAGGTGCCGCCCGCGGGCCACCTCATCCGCCAGCCGGAGCTGGCGGCGGTGCTGGAGCGGCTGGGGCGCGAGGGGGCGGCCGGCTTCTACCGCGGCGAGACGGCGCGGCGGCTGGTGGCGGGCGTGCGGGCCGCGGGAGGCATCTGGTCGCAGCGGGACCTGGAGGAGTACCGCGTGGTGGAGCGCGAGCCCATCGTGTTCCGCTACCGCGGCGCGCGCATCGTGACCGCGCCGCCCCCCTCCTCCGGCGGCGTGGCCCTGGCCACCATGCTCAACATCCTCGCCGGCTACCGGCTCGACGACCTGGAGCCGGCGGCGCGCGTTCACCTGATCACGGAGGCCATGCGCCGGGCCTACCGCGACCGGGCCGTGTACCTGGGCGATCCCGACTTCGTGCAGGTGCCCGTGGCCCTGCTCACCTCGCCCGCCTACGCCGCCGGCCTGCGCGCCGGGATCCACCCGGCGCGGGCCACGCCCTCGGCCCTGCTGCCGGGTGTCACCGACACCGCGCCCGGCGCCCACACCACCCACTACTCCATCATCGACGCCGAGGGCAACCGGGTGGCGGCCACCCTGTCCATCAACTATCCCTTCGGCTCCGGCTTCGTCGCCCCCGGCACCGGCATCCTGCTCAACGACGAGATGGACGACTTCGCCGCCCGGCCCGGCACCCCCAACGTGTACGGGCTGGTGGGGGCCGAGGCCAACGCCATCGCCCCGGGCAAGCGCATGCTCTCCTCCATGAGCCCCACCTTCGTCGAGACCCCGGACCGCATCGCGGTGCTGGGCACCCCCGGCGGCAGCCGCATCATCACCATGGTGCTGCACGCCATCCTCGGCGTGGTGGCCGGCGACTCCGCGGCCGACATCGTGGCGCGCCCGCGCTGGCACCACCAGTACCTGCCCGACGAGATCCAGTACGAGCGCGGCGCCTTCGACGGCGCGATGCTGGCGCGCCTGACCGCCATGGGCCACCGGCTGCGCGAGGTGGCCCCCTACGGCAACATGCAGGTGATCGTGTACGAGCGCACCGGCGGGCGCATCACCGGCGCCGCCGACCCGCGCGGCGAAGGCAAGGCGATGACCTCGGTGCACCGCCCGCGGCCGGGCAATCCCTGAAACCTCTCCTGCACCGTCGTACTTCCTGATTCAACGCAGAGA
>JALUTW010000183.1 GCA_027021685.1 Chromatiales bacterium
GCCCCCTGCGCCAGCCATGACCGCAGGAGACTGCCGGGCTCGCCGTCGGCGGGCGCCATGAGCCGCCCCACGGGCATCCCCAGCACGGCCTCGGCGTTGAACCCGAATATCCCTTCCGCCGCCTGGTTGAAGCCGGTGATCTCGCCGCGGCCGTTGACCGTGATGATCCCGTCGGGGGTGTGGTCCACGATGGCGCGCTGCCGGGCCTCGGCATCGGCCAGGGTGCGGCGCAGGTTCCATTCGCCGGAGAGGTCCTCGAGGGCCACCAGGTAGCCGGGACCCTCCTCCAGCGGTACCTCCACCAGGGAGACGCTGAGATAGCGCTCTGCACCACCCAGCCGGCGCAGGCGGCGATCGCCCACCAGCGGCCGACGGCTTTCCGCGACCGCTTCCACCAGTTCCGCCAGCTCCACGTCGCCGCAGCAGGCCTGCCAGGTCATGCCCCGCAGGGCCTCCCGGGGCTGACCGGTGAGCTCGGCCAGGGCGCTGTTGGCCTCGACGATGCAAAGCTCCGCATCCAGCAGGGCCAGCGGCACGGGAATGGCCTGCACGATGCGCTCGGCCTGTGCCCGGAGCTGCTCGATACGCCGGCGGTCGGCGTGGAAATACGCCTTGAGCACCAGGCCGATGTCCAGGAATACCGCCTTGAGCAGGGCCTGGATGGCCTGCAGCAGCCCGTCCTGGTCGCCGGCATGGGCCGCCGCCATCTGCGGCAGCAGCTCGTTGAGATAGGCCGCGTAGGCCCCCAGGTACCACTGGGGCGCCAGGCCCACGCGCTGGTGAACCAGGCCCACCTGGACGCGGTTGAGTGCGTAATCGAGGTCATAGCGCCCGCCCAGCAGCTCGCGAAAGTAGCGCTCCTGGGCCTGGCGCAGGCGTTCCACCGTGCGCTCGTCGGGCAGCAGTGCCCGCGTGGGCGCGAAGGCCAGCAGGCGGCTGTAGAAATTGTCGAGAAACGCCTGGCCGGGATGGCCCAGACGCCGGCCCAGGTCCGCCAGCACCGCCTCGGCCGCGGCATCGAGCCCGATGTACTGTTTCCGCTGCAGGAGCTCGGCGTCGTCCAGACCCATGGCTCCCACAACTTCCCGCAAGGCGGGTTTGTCTTCTTGCATCAGTTCCACATTCACGCACCAAGATGATGCGTGCCCGGCCAGCGCGCCGCTTCACGGTGTGGCGCCAGCGGAGTTCTACCTTTCAGTACAGGCGGGAATCGGGCCTGGAGTGAAGTCGGGGGAACGGTGACGATCCCGGTGCCCCGGTACGAAGCCGGACGGATGGGGTCCGGTCGCCGTCGCTGGATTCATCTATCGGCGCCTGCGGCACCGAACTTGAATGAGCCGGCGCGTCCGGCTGATGCTTATAAATGTTGTCTCATGGCCGCAACGCTTTCAAGAGCGCCGCGACACGTGGAATTCCATACAAGGTTCGATGATTAAACCGCGGACTTTTCGACCAGGGTATTGAGCGCCTCAGCCGACTGGATGACGTCGCGGGCGAAGTCCGCCAGCTTGCGGCGCTGGGAACGGGCATGGCCGCGCAGCAGCTCGAATGCACGCCGCTCCGGCAGGTGGAAGCGCTCCATCACCACGCCCACGGCGACACTGATGAGGCGCTCGCTTTCCAATGCCGAGGTGAGCTTCTCCCGCGCCGCCCGCAGCTCGGCCAGCTCGCGCGCCCGGGTCAGCGCCGCCTCCAGCTCCGGGATCAGCCGCTCCACCTCCACCGGCTTGACCACGTAACCCAGCGCCCCTTCCTCCACCGCCGGGCGCACGGTTTCCTCGTCCCCGTAGGCGGACAGGAACACGAAGGGCACCTGCAGCTCGTTGCACAGGTCCCGGGCCAGCTCCACCCCGCTGCGATCGGGCAGCCGCATGTCCAGCACCGCCAGGTCCGGGGGCTCCTCGCGGGCGAGGGCCAGGGCCTCGGCTGCGTTCTGGGCCCGCAGCACGGTATAGCCGGCAGCCTCCAGGCCCTCGGCAAGGGTGGCGAGCACCACCCGGTCATCGTCAACCAACAGAAGCTTGGCCTTTGACATCGGAATCAACCACCTTCCTCGACCCGACTCATTTTACAAGAGAATCCGGCCCACAGGACACCGCGGCTCCCGACACCAGCCGCAGCACCGGCGGGCCCAACCGCAGGGACGCGCGGACCCGGTCATCGCCCGCCGCCAGTACGAGGTCCGCGCCCCGCCCCGGCAGCAGGGAACGCACCAGCTGAAGCCCCGTGCCCAGCCCGGTGCCCGCGTCCAGATCCACCCTGGGCGGCAGGGCCGCCGGACCGTTGCAGACCTCGACCACGGCCCCGCCCGCTTGCAGGCAGACCTTCACCACCACCTCGCCTCCCTCGGCGCCGGCCGGGGTGTGCTTCACCGCGTTGGTGATGAGTTCGTTGAGCACCAGCGCCAGGGGCACGGCCTCCGCCTCCACCACCTGGTGTTCGCCGGCCGCTCCGTCACGAACCAGCTCCAGCGATGGTGTGATGCCGGTGATCTGCCCCACGTTGCGGACGATGGAAACCAGCATGGACTCCAGCGACGTGTGCTCGTCTCCCGCCCGGCCCTGCAGGCCGTGAACTGCCGCTACCGCGCCCACCTGTCCCACCGCGGTCTCGATGGCCGCACGCGCCTCCGGGGCCCGGCGCGCCTGGCGCTGCAACAGCCCGATGACGCTCTGCAGATTGTTCTTGATCCGGTGATGCACC
>JALUTW010000184.1 GCA_027021685.1 Chromatiales bacterium
AGGCGCTCGTGGCGCCCGGCATGGACCTGGGGCAGCAGGGGCAGGGCGGCGGCCGGGGCGGCGGGGTTGAACCACTGGAGCAGGTCGCGCGTTCCGGGCATGGGTGCCGGGCGCCAGCCGGCGGCGCCCATGGCCGCCTGCAGGGCCTCCGGCCGGCCGGCCCACTGCACGTTGAGCGGCCGCCGGCGGGCACGCGGGCCGGTAGGGCCCGGGACGTTCTTCGTGGCGCTGGACCTTCCCCTGTTTCCCCTGCACACGGTGCTGTTCCCCGGCGGGCCGCTCCCGTTGCGCATCTTCGAACCGCGCTATCTCGACATGGTGAGCCGCTGCCTGCGCGAGGACCGGGGCATCGGCGTGGTGCTCATCCGCGAGGGCAGCGAAACGGGCCCGGCGCCGGAGGTCCACGACCTGGGCACCCTGGGGCGCATCCACTACTGGAACCGGCGCGACGACGGCCTGCTGGGGGTCACCCTCGTGGGCGACCGGCGTTTCCGTATCCTGGCCTCCACGGTGCAGCCCGACCAGCTCGTGTGCGCGCGGGTGGAACTCCTGCCGCCGGAGCGGACCCGTGCGCTGCCCCGGCGCTACCAGCCGCTGGCCGGCCTGCTGCGCGATGTGATGCGGGAGCTGGAGCCGCCCTGGACCACGCTGCCCCAGCACTACGAGGACGCCGGCTGGGTGAGCGGCCGCCTGGCCGAGCTGCTGCCCATTCCCCTGGACATGAAGCAGGCCCTGCTGGCCTTGGACGATCCCCTCCTGCGCCTCGACGGCCTCCAGCGCATGCTGCGCCGGCTCGACACCGCCTGAGGGCGGCACGTCTGGTCTTGTGCCGGCATAAACCTTTTCCCTCGCCGGCACGGCTCACAAGGGAGGCCGGGAAGCCGATGCTAGCCGGAAAGTGCTAATCCGCTGGACCGGTTTTTCTGCTCTATCCGTAATGGTAAATATTGAATGGTTTTTGGCGCCTGCGGCGAGCCGGGCGCCGTTGCCTTGGTTGGGGGATTGATTTCATGAAGTGGAGCAGCCGGATTTGTGTGTCTGGTCGCGTCAATGGTAGCCGCCTGCGGCGGCGGCGGTGGTGGTAGTGGCCCGGCTGTTCCATCTCCCGGCAGCGGCCGGTTCGTGCCGAGTGGCTGGCAACCGTCCCAGTGGCCGGGTTGGTATGTGGCCATGGACGACGTGGATGGCGACGGGGATCTGGACCTGGTGGTGGGCAACGAAGGACCCAACACGGTGTGGCTCAACGACGGGACGGGCATCTTCACCGACAGCGGCCAGGCGCTGGGCTCGGCCGCGGCCCGCTCCATCGCCCTGGGCGACGTGGACGGCGACGGGGCCCCGGACCTGGTGACGGGGAACAACGGCCCCAACCGGGTGTGGCTCAACGACGGGACGGGCACCTTCACCGACAGCGGCCAGGCGCTGGGCTCGGACCCCACCTATGGCATCGCCCTGGGTGACGTGGACGGCGACGGCGACCTGGACCTGGTGACGGGGAACAACGGCGCCAACCGGGTGTGGCTGAACAACGGTTCGGGCAGTTTCTTCGACAGCGGCCAGTCGCTGGGGTCGGCCTATACCACTTCCATCGCCCTGGGCGACGTGGACGGCGACGGGGACCCTGACCTGGTGGTGGGCAACCTGCTGGGTGCCAACCAGGTGTGGCTCAACGACGGGACGGGCACCTTCACCGACAGCGGCCAGGCGCTGGGCTCGGCCAACACCTATGGCGTCGCCCTGGGCGACGTGGATGGCGACGGCGACCTGGACCTGGTGGCGGGCAACTATGGTGCTGCCAACACCGTGTGGCGCAACGACGGGACGGGCACCTTCACCGACAGCGGCCAGGCGCTGGGGTCGGCCTTTACCACGGCCCTGGCTCTCGGGGATGTCAACGGGGATGGGGCTGTCGATATCATCACCGGAACCCAAGCGGATAACCGCGTGTGGATCAATGGGGGCACCGGGGTGTTTACCGACAGCGGCCAGTCTCTGGGTACTGTCATGACCCGGTCTCTGGCATTGCTGGACATGGATGGCGATGGCGACCTGGACCTGATGGCGGGTAACAACGGCCTCAACAAATTGTGGCTGAATGCTGGAACCGCTTCCGGCATGTTTTCTCCTTCTGCCATGGTGCTCGACGTATCGTCGCCCTTTGATCGCACCTATGGGCTGGCGGCAGGCGACCTGAACGGGGATGGCCGCACTGATCTCGTGATGGGCAATTATGCCTTGCGCAACACCGTGTGGTTGAATGCAGATGGTCTTGTGCTCAAGGACACCATGCAGTCCCTGCCGTCATCGACGACGTTTGCCGTCGCGCTCGGTGACCTCGACGGTGACGGGGATCTGGATCTGGTGGCGGGCAACCGGAACCTGTCGCGGGTGTTCCTGAACAACGGGAATGGAGGAATGGTGGATACGGGGCAGCTTCTCGACACCGCGCTCTACCGGCCAGGGGGGCTGGCCCTGGCCGACGTGGATGGCGATGGCGATTTGGATATCGTGATCCTTCGCTACGGGAGCCAGTTTCAGATTTGGCTGAATCTCAATCCATGAGGGGGTGTTTTTCCCGCCGGGAGGTTGGCCGGTTTGTGCCGGGTTCTGTCCCGTGCGCTGCCTGGTGAACCCGCCGCGGTTCGGCCACGGCTCACGGGTGATTGGCCGGCCAGGTTTCCCCGGACAGACGGAATGGCCGG
>JALUTW010000185.1 GCA_027021685.1 Chromatiales bacterium
TCTCCCAGTATCTTGTAGTCGTCCTTCGGTACAGCCCAATATCTAGGGGCTGTGGCAACAGGGAACCCGGTGAGAATCCGGGACTGTCGCGCAGCGGTGTTGGGGAACGAAGGCCGCACGCGGTGGCGACACCGCAGGCACTGCGCCGGCCGGCGCGGGAAGCCGCGGCCGTAGGCCAGCCCGGATCCCCGGGCCCGCCCCTGAGTCCGAATACCTGCCGGAGGGGGCCCGCCAGAGGCGGGCCGCACCCGGGCCTCGCGTCAAGGCTCGAGGGTGGAACAGGGGCCCAGGGCCCCAATCCCCCTTGTTTCCTGCCGCAGGCCCCCGTTCCAGGACCGAACAAGCACACAGGGGGATGCGCATGACCACCGAAACCGCCATACCGGAACCGACCACCGCCGTAGTGCCGCCGGCTGCGGCCCCGCGGCCCGCAGCGGGGGAGACCCGGCAAGTGGTGCGCCGCAACGGCGCCGTCACCGCGTTCGACCGCTCCAAGATCGTGGTCGCCATGACCAAGGCCTTTCTCGCCGTGGAGGGCGGCACCGCCGCCGCCTCCCGGCGGGTGCACGAGACCGTGGAGCGCCTGGCCCGCCAGGTGGAGGAGGCGCTGTTCCGGCGCGCGCCCCAGGGCGGCACCGTGCACATCGAGGACATCCAGGACCAGGTGGAGCTGGCCCTCATGCGCGACGGCCACCACAAGGTGGCGCGGGCCTACGTACTCTACCGCGAGGAACGCGCCCGCGAGCGGGCGCAACGGGGCGCCGGGCGGGCCGGCACCGGGGACGAGGTCGAGGGGCTCCACGTGGTGCGGGCCGACGGCACCCGGGTCCCGCTGGATCTCGCCCGCGTTCGCACCGTGGCGGAGGAGGCGGTGCAAGGGGTGGCCGACACCGGCGCCGATGCGCTCATGGCGGAGGTGCGGCGCAACCTGTTCGACGGCATGGACGAGGAGCAGGTGGGTGCGGCGCTGGTGATGGCCGCCCGCACCCTCATCGACCGCGAGCCCGGCTACACCTACGTCGCCGCGCGCCTGCTGCTGGACTGCCTGCGCCGCGAGGCCCTGAGCTTCCTCGAGGGCGCCGTCACCGCCGCCACCGAGGCGGAGATGGCGCAGCGCTATCCCGAGTACTTCCGCGCCTTCATCCGCCGCGGCGTCGAGCTGGAACGGCTGGACCCGGAGCTGGCGCGCTACGACCTGGACCGCCTGGGCGAGGCGCTGCGCCCCGAGCGCGACCGGCAGTTCACCTACCTGGGCCTGCAGACCCTCTACGACCGCTACTTCCTGCACCACGAGAACGTGCGCTTCGAGCTGCCCCAGGCCTTCTTCATGCGCGTGGCCATGGGGCTGGCCATCAACGAGATCGACCGCGAGGCCCGGGCCATCGAGTTCTACGAGCTGCTGTCCAGCTTCGACTTCATGTGCTCCACGCCGACCCTGTTCAACTCGGGCACCCTGCGCCCGCAGCTCTCGTCGTGCTATCTCACCACCGTGCCCGACGACCTGGACGGGATCTACTCGGCCATCCGCGACAACGCGCTGCTGTCCAAGTTCGCCGGCGGCCTCGGCAACGACTGGACCCGCGTGCGCGGCATGGGCGCCCACATCCGCGGCACCAACGGTACCAGCCAGGGCGTGGTGCCCTTCCTCAAGGTGGCCAACGACACGGCAGTAGCAGTCAATCAGGGCGGGAAGCGCAAGGGGGCCGTGTGCGCCTACCTGGAGACCTGGCACATCGACATCGAGGACTTCCTGGAGCTGCGCAAGAACACCGGCGACGAGCGCCGCCGCACCCACGACATGAACACCGCCAACTGGGTGCCGGACCTGTTCATGAAGCGGGTGGCGGAGGAAGGGCAGTGGACCCTGTTCTCGCCCGACGAGGTGCCGGATCTGCACGACCTCACGGGACCGGAGTTCGAGGCCGCCTACCGGCGCTACGAGGAGAAGGCCGAGCGGGGCGAGATCCGGGTGTGGAAGCGCGTGCCGGCAGTGGAGCTGTGGCGCAAGATGCTGTCCATGCTGTTCGAGACCGGGCATCCGTGGATCACGTTCAAGGATCCCTGCAACCTGCGCTACACCAACCAGCACCGTGGCGTGGTGCATTCCTCCAACCTGTGCACCGAGATCACCCTGCATACCTCCGACGACGAGATCGCGGTGTGCAACCTGGGGTCGGTGAACCTGGCCAACCACGTCACGGAGGGCGGGCTGGATCTGGCCCGGCTGGAGCGCACCGTGCGCACCGCCATGCGCATGCTGGACAATGTCATCGACTACAACTACTACACGGTACCGCAGGCACGCCGTTCCAACCTGCGCCACCGGCCGGTGGGACTGGGCATCATGGGCTTCCAGGACGCCCTCTACCGCCTGCGCATTCCCTATGCCTCGGAGGCCGCGGTGGAGTTCGCCGATCGTTCCATGGAAGCAGTGAGCTGGTTCGCCATCCATGCCTCCACCGAGCTGGCCGAGGAGCGCGGGCGTTACCCCAGCTACGAGGGCTCACTCTGGAGCCGGGGCATCCTGCCCATCGACTCGCTGGAGCTGCTGGCCGAGGCCCGGGGCGAGTATCTCAAGGTGGACCGCGGGACCACCCTGGACTGGGACGCCCTGCGGGAGCGGGTGCGCACGGTGGGCATGCGCAACAGCAACTGCCTGGCCATCGCCCCCACCGCCACCATCTCCAACATCTGCGGCGT